>JAESUD010000080.1 GCA_016763335.1 Emcibacteraceae bacterium
ACCCACAAGGCTATCAAAAAACAAAACACATAATGTGGTGGCAAGCGCAACAAATATTGAATTACCAAACCAAGTTAAAAATTCAGTATTATTAAATAGATAGATATAATTACTTAATGTTGGTTCTGAACTTATTAACGCAAGGTCATATATTTCATCATTAAATTTGAAACTGGCAGAAAACATGAATATAATCGGCGTCATCATAATCACGGCACCAATGAATAAAAATGTCCATATGATGATCTTTTTCGGGTGAATGAATGTTTTGTTATTTTTCATTTTCTCAGCAACCGCATTTGAACCACCGTAATTATCATTAATATAACAAATAAAACCACCGTTTGTGCGGCGGCCATGCCCATTTCAAAATCATCAAATGCCGCTTTATAAATATGAAGCACCAGTGGACGCGTTGCATTAAGCGGCCCGCCTTCCCCTTCTTGTGTCATATTATAAACTTGGTCAAATATCCGTAAAAATCCGATGGAGCTTATCACTACCAGAAAAACAATTGTTGGCCTTAACAGAGGAATGGTTATTTCTTTTAATGTCTGCCAACTTCCGGCGCCATCGATTTTTGCCGCTTCATAATATGTCAGCGGGATTGCGCGAATTCCGGCCATGAAAATAATGATTTGAAACCCGAGTCCTGCCCAGATTGCTGGCGCAAGTACCGCCGGTAACGACTGTGTAGTAGAACGGAGAAAATCCAGTTGCAAAATACCCATCTGCCCCAATGCCATATTAATCATGCCGACGGGAACAGGCTGATAAAACCAGCGCCACACCCATGCCATCGCCACTGCCGTCGTTAAAAAAGGGATAAAATAACAGGCACGTAAAAACCCATGACCAAAACGTATCTGATCAAGATAATAAGCAATGATAAATGATAGAAGCAACGATATAGGCACCCCAAGCAGTAAATATTCAAACGTGTTCGACAACACCACCCAAAAAACAGGATCATTCCAAAGGGCAATAAAATTATCAAAGCCTATATATTTCTTTTCGCCGATAATATTCCACTCGGTCATTGAAATGCTAAACGCATCAAGTGTCGGGTAAAACCGCACGAGGATAAAATATATCAACGGTACCGCGATGAATATCCAGGCCCAAAACGCTCTTTTTTGTTCGATCGTCATTGAATATGCGCCTCATCGATGATTTTTTGGTCTTCGCTAGCGGCAATTTTCAGACTTTCCTCAACACTCATTCCCAGTAATAAAATTCGGTCTAACATATCGACTACAGTCTTTCTCTGTGCACTTTCTGAATAAAAATTTGTCGTAAACGCATAATCCAACCCTTTGATAAACGGGCCACACTCCGGATGTATTTGATTATCTGCACGTTTTGCAACGGATATTCGCGCCGGCAGTTCGCCGACCTGATCAAGCCATAACTGCATTGCGTTTGCCGATGTGATGAATTTAAGAAATTTTTCTGCAGCAATTCGTTTCTCGCCCGAAGCCTTACTGGTGATGCCGTTTACCCAATAAGACGAAAAATTAGCCTTTATGCCATTATGTTCCGGCAATTCCGTAATGCCGTATTCAAGCTTTCGGGCGCGCCCAAATGTACTAAGTACGAATGAGCCATCAATATGAATAGCCGCCCGCCCCGCTTTAAAGGCTATTTCACCTTTATCCATAAAATCAACCACACTGACATCGTGTTTTGTCACCAGTTCAGCATAATATTTAAATGCCGCTAGTCCCGCTGCATCATCATATAGGACTTTTTCATTGCCTTCGTCATAAGGCACACCACCAAATTGCCTGACCAAAACTTCCCGCCACCAGTTATGGTCTTGGTTTATCGGCCCCATAGTAATACCCACCTGAATTATATTGCCTGCACGGTCTCTTTTAGTGAGCTTTTTTGCCATCATGACAAGCTCATCGAGGGTCTTTGGTGGTTTTTCAGGATCAAGCCTGGCGTCACGGAACAGTTTTTTATTCCAAAACAACGCCAGTGAACGAACCGCTGTCGGCAAGGCGTAATATTCACCGCCGACTTTCATATTTCCCACCATAGGAAAAAATTCACTCTCTATTTTGTTATGGGGGAATTCCCCCATTGATAGAGGCTGCAAAATCCCTGCCTTTAAATAATCATGAAGCCAACCATAATAAAGCTGCACCACATCCGGCCCTACCCCTGCACCGACAGACGCGGCGACCTTCGTTCTATATTGCGCATAAGGGAAGTTTGTGTGAATAACTTTTATTTCTGGATTTTCTGCCTCAAACTGCTCGATCAGCTTATCCATGGCGTCTAGGCGTGTTTTATAGCTATATTGCCAATATTCAATCTCGACCGCCAAGGCAGCATTGCTGATAAAAAGTCCCGCAATCATTATAAATATTAAACGCATTCATTTCCCGAATAATCAGATAAAATATATTTTCATCAACACCATAGCCGTATATCAAATTGAATTCCAGTGTCTTGACATCACAGTATATGAGGTTAAGTTGTTTAGTATAAAAACTTAAAGGTGGGAACTAATTTATGACAGAAGCACAGCGCAGAATTGCCGAACAACATTCACTTTCCGGAATTAACAGATTATGGAATGCGCTAACCCCCTTAAAACATGTGGGAAGCTTTATGAATTGTGGTGCTCATCCCGATGATGAACGTTCACATATTCTTGCCTATCTTGCGCGGAACCAAGGTGTCCGTGTTATGTATTCCACAGCCACACGCGGCAAAGGCGGCCAAAACGCTATCGGCACCGAGGCCGGTGATAACCTAGGCGCATTTCGCACCGAAGAACTTGAGGCCGCCGCATCGGAAATTCCCATGTCCGTGCATTTTTATTCGGCGCGTTTTGGCGATGAAATTGACGATTTCGGTTTTTCCACTGATCCTGCCGAGGCCGAGGCCCATTGGGGTAAAGAACGCATGCGTGAAAGGTTAGTACGTATCATCCGTGAGCAAAGACCCGATATTATCTCCCCAACTTTCCTTGATACCGATGGTCAACACGGCCATCACCGCGCCGTAACCCGCGCAACACTTGATGCCTATGACCTTGCCGCCGATCCTAATGCCTTCCCCGATCAAATCACTAAGAACGGTTTAAAACCGTGGCAGGTTAAAAAACTTTATCTTTCCGCATCCACGGGACGCGGTGGTATATATGATGACGCAGATGCGCCGCCAGAAGCAACTGTTGCTATCCCCACGGGGCTTTATGACCCTATTAATGGCGCCACTTACCGTCAGATCGGCGAATGGTCACGCGCCCGTCACCTTACCCAAGGCATGGGGCGGTGGCGCGACGCAAAACCGGAATTAAGCCACCTTAACCGTCACCGCTGCGAAATTGATATCCCATTAGCGGAACAAGATGTATTTGATGGATTAATGCGTAGCTTCGCCGACATGGCCGCTAAAACCAGCGGTCACTTGGCAGCAGCACTAAATGAAGCGGACGAAAACTGCAAAAATGCCCTTGCCGCATTTCCAGACAATGAAAAAGTTTTCATACACCTAAATAACCTTGCTGATAATTTAAAAATAGCCAAAGCAATGCTTAACTTAATTCCAGATGACCTTGCGCAGGATTTCTCACACCGGCTTAAACTTAAAAGCAAACAATTAGGTCTCGCAATTTGTGAAGCATCCAGCCTTAAGGCTGAAATAATATGGGATAGTAATTTTGCCAGTCCCGGTCAGTCATTTACTGGCAGAGTATCTTTTTATAACACCAGTGGTCAGGCAATTGATAATATCCAATTATCTCTGATCGGCACTGATATTTCAATGGCAAAACCCGTTAATATGTCAAATTTTTCAATTGCAGCTGGTGAGCAAAAAGACGTAAAAATTAGACTAACGGTCGCCAAAGATGCAACTTACCATCACCCACTGAGTAAAAATTACGAACCATTTTGGGATGATGAGCATTTTACCGCCATTCTTGGCATTGGTTCAGCGGGCATGACGACACTTCTGCCTGCTAATCCCGTTCTTGTGGTTCCACCGTTAAATTTAAGCTGGGAAGCCAGCGGGTTATTTTATAACCGCCTAACGGACGGTGACCC
The DNA here is from genome assembly GCA_016763335.1 of Emcibacteraceae bacterium. Taxonomy (GTDB): domain Bacteria; phylum Pseudomonadota; class Alphaproteobacteria; order Sphingomonadales; family Emcibacteraceae; genus Pseudemcibacter. Next base: position 4,065 of record JAESUD010000080.1, read on the forward strand.
AATACAGGCGACGCTCAGTGTTGATAAATTCACCGATATTGATCAGGATATAGTGATAGGCCTTGATGCGCCCGATGGATGGACCGCAATGCCACCATCATATACAGTTAAAAAAGGCGAGCTTGCTGAAAGCTCAAAATATAAATTCATTATTTCCGGCCCAACAAATAGCACCCGGCTCAATATGACCCCCTATGCAAAAATAGGCGATATACGGGTCGAAGAAAATGTTCTTCTGATGGATTATCCCCATATCAGAAATACCTGTAAAGTCGTTCCCAATACTTTGGCCATTCAGCCAATTGATCTTGAAATACCAGCGAGGCTTAAAGTTGGTTATGTCGGCCGT
>JAESUD010000081.1 GCA_016763335.1 Emcibacteraceae bacterium
ACCCCGGGCGGCGATACATATTATGAAATTATAAAAATAGAATTCATATAATTTTTATAAAAATATTTTAAATCAAGCCGCTTACTCAAGCGGCTGTTTTATTCAGTATATACGGCATCAGGGGTAAAGGGAACGCCAGCACGGTCTTTACCACACCGAATGCTCAGAGATGTTTTGACACTTTCAACATTTGGTGCTGGTGTTAAATGAGTGGTAAGAAATGTTTGAAAATGGTTCAGGTCACGTGCAACGATTTTTAATATAAAATCTATTTCACCATTTAACATATAAGCTTCCCTAACCATCGGCCATTCCCCAACAAGTCTTTCAAATGCCTGCAAATCCGTTTCAGCCTGACTATGAAGGCCAACCATCGCAAACACCACGAGATCAAAACCAAGCTTCCCTGGATTTAAATCTGCATGATACCCTTTAATATAACCAGCTTCTTCAAGTGCTCTGACGCGCCTTAAACATGGCGGTGCAGTAATGCCAGCTTGCTTTGCCAGATTTACATTTGTAATTCGACCTTCTTCTTGTAAAACTTGCAGTATCTTAAGATCAATGTCATCGAGCTTGATGTGTTGCATATATCACTTCTTGAAATTATATTGATAAAATCGACTATTTGTAATTTTCGATAAGGAAATTTTGCCGCTGTGAAATAATATATTATTTTTTTATACAAATACATAATATTATTAAGAAAGCACCGTCGTTTCTTTAATTACATTTTTTATCCCGTTAACCATAGCTTTCTCTGGATATGAATATCATTAAAGGTTATATTGATATTCGGAGAAGGCAATAGGCGAATTAAACGTCTATTAAAAAACACCAATGCATCTTAAATAAACTATTCTTAATTCATTATAAGAAGTTCATTAAGTCGAGTAATTCAAAGGGATATAGGGCAAATGGTGCAAAAAAAAGCACAATTTGATGACAGGATACGAAACTTATTAGCTTTAGCAGAAGATAATTCTGTTGAAAGTCGTACGCTGTTATTTTCCCATATTTGCGATCTGTTCTTACAAGAACGTCCAATGGAATCTGATAATCAAATCAGAATGCTTATTGAAATCATCAACGAACTCATCGGTGATGTCGATATCACGATCCGCAAAGAACTTGCCAACATACTATTAACTATTAATAGCCCGCCCGAAGAATTAATCAAACTTATCAGCGAAGATGTTGTCGAAGTTTCCAACAAATTGCTTGAAGAAGCGACGATTGAAGATGAACAAATACTTTATCTAATAAAATATGCCTCAAATGATCACCGAGATCACATCGGTAGGCGGTTTGGCTTATCACCACTTCACAGGCGCGAACTCGATAAGGCAAAAAAGCAGTCTGAACAGATCAAATTGGAAGTGACAGAACTCCTCTCACAGGTGGAAAATAAAAAAATAAGCCTGCAAGATCTTGAAGAAGCAGAACAGAATTCAACCGAGCTGAATGAAGATGCAACAGCAAACATTCTTGAAATTCTCAGGGCCAAGAAAAACATTGAGGCCGACATATCAGTTGTCACTTCCGCTGAACAGGACCTCATAGAGCCCTCCATTAATACGAATGACCTAATAGAGGAAGAGACGTTAACAACAGAATTTGTTAGTCTGACATCAAAAATTAGACAACACGATAAAGAGTTAGCTGAAGAAACCCTTGAAGGCATCACCGAAGCTGAAATTGACTACGAAGAAGAAATCCCTTCCGAAAAACCGATCGAGGAAGAGGAGCTTATTCTTGACCATATCGCGCCCCAATCTGGACCAACGTCGGTTATAGACGAATGGTTCTGGGAAATAGATCGCTACGGAAACATAAAATATCTTTCTGAAAATGCCGAATCCGTTTTTTTACAAACGTCAGCAACGGTGATAGGTGAAGATTTTTTATGTCTTTGGCGTCGAAAAGGAGCCGATGAAAATGACCCCAATGATTTCATAGCTCTTTTTGAAAAAAGGCAAGCCTTCAGAGATGAAGAGTTTCTTTTTGAAATATCCCCTAACGTATTCCAAGGCTATCTATTAAGTGCCATTGCTACATTTGATCTCGACAATGGTCGCTTTACCGGATTTCGCGGAAGTGTCCATTCAGATATGAACGAAATTGAAAGCCTTATACCTGAAGAAACGCACGACAATGACAATATAGCAGATATTGAAACGCCCGATATAGACGTAGAACTGGTACTAACTACTCCCCAGGAACATATTCAAATTGAAGAACCCAAGAACCACCTTCCTCAATTTTCCGGTAATTTAATGGATGAACTGACTGGCATCCAAGATAATTATAAATCCGATGACGGCGCTCCTTCACAACAACATTCATCTCCTAATGAAAGACAAGACGAAGTCGCCTCTGAAATGCTACATAATTTATCTCATGAATTTAGAACACCACTAAATGCCATTATCGGTTTTTCTCAAATGATCGACAATGAAATGTGGGGACCAGTGAGTGACCAATACCGTAAAAATACAAAAGACATTATAAGTGCCGCTAATCATTTAAAAGAAGCCGTCAATAATATACTTGATTCTGCCAAACTTGAGGCGGGCTTAATCGAACCCTCTCCAGAATCCTTTTCCTTAAAAGCGATCATACAAGATGCAATGATCGCCATTGCACCTATTATTGAAAGCAGGGAAATTCAGGTTTCCGGTATTGATGATAATATTGATGTAATTCTTTATAATGACAAACATTGCGTTATTCTATGTCTGATTAAAATAATTACCTTTGCGACTAGACATGCAAATATCGGTGATAACTTTCATTTATCCGTACTCGTTAATAGCAAAGCACAAGTGAGAATTGAAATACCACTCATCAATCAAAATATTAATGAACAAAATGCCGATGATTTGTTTCAAAAAACTCATAATTTACAAAATCGCAACGATGATTCTAAATCAGATAATACCGAATTTGGAACAAAAATCGCTGCTGGGTTTGGATTATCAGTGGCCCAAGACATTGCAAAAATGATTGGTGGCAAGATTTCAACGATGGCTGAGAACGGTAAAGTAACTCATGTTGTTTTGACAATTTCCACCTATCCTATTTGAGTTAACCCTTTAATTTAATTTCATATTTTCAAATTTCCATACAAACCTGAACAACAGATGTAAGGAAAAACACATTATTCAATTCAATGAATAGATAAATATTTAACTAAATTTAAATCAAAATTACCACGTAAGTCATTGTAATATAATGAAAAAAAATAAATTCCGTTAACCTTTTATTCATACTCTCTCCCCATAATGATTTCTGCAAACACGATATTAATGAATTTAAATCAGCAATCAAATAGACATAAATTTATGGAGTAAGAACTATGACTAAATTATTTGCAAAATTAAGTAAGTCCGAAAAAGGCGCTACAGCTATTGAATATGGTCTAATCGCAGCACTTGTTGCTGTTGCAGCAATCACTGGCATGGGCGCTGTTGGTACTCAACTTGAAAGTACTTTCCAAGCCGTTTCAGTTGATCTAGGGGCAACAGCACCATAAGATTGATGTAAAAAATATATAAAGTGTATTTTATATCACTTTAAAACGATAAGGCCTTGTATACAGTTTAAACGTATCAAGGCCTTATTTGTCTCACACAATTAATATTTAAAATAAAGCAGTGGTAAAATGGAAATATTAAAAACATTAAAGTCCAACAAACTTGGTGCAACGGCCATTGAATATGGATTATTAGCTGCGATCATCGCACTAGGTATTACCACCATTTTAAGCAGTTATGGGTCAACAATTAATGACACATTTGTTACCGTAGGAACAACGATTGATGCTGTTCGAGATTAATATTTTCTTCGGAAAAATGATTGATCATAAAGAATTGATCCAACCAATTTACCTTATTTTAAGACCCTGAGACTATCTTCTCTCCAGAACGCACTCTTTATTTATAAGCACACCTGGAAGATATATTGATCATCAATATTATACTTATAGTTTTTACAGCCTTGATGGTATGGGCCGCTATATCAGACATACGTCATTATATTATATCCAATAAATTATGCCTTAGTGTAACATCATTATATCCATTATTTATTGGTGCCCTTTTTATCAACAATACGCCTCCAGAAATACAATATATCGGTTATTCTATCGGCATTTCGCTGATTATATTTACTATACTGCTCGCGCTTTTTGCGTACGGTTTAATTGGTGGCGGCGATGTAAAACTGATCCCAGGCGTTGCTCTTTGGGCCGGACCGGCACTCATTTTGAAATTTCTTTTAATTACAACCATTTGCGGCGGAATAGTTGCACTATTAATAATATGTTTCCAATATATAAAAAAATACCTAACTAAAGCCAAATCTTCAGAGAAAATAAACTTTTCTATGTCAAAATCATCAGAATCGAAAAATATGGAAAACAATATTCCATACGGAATTGGAATATCCGCTGGCGGACTTTATGTGGCCTTTGAATTGTTCCATGCACTGAATTAGGATTACAAGACATGATAAACATAAGAAGCATCGTTCTTATAACAGTAGCATTGGTTGTTGCAGGTATAACGGCATTTCTAGCACGAAATCTAGTCACTACCCCGCAAGGTGAACAAACAACCATTATTCAGCAAGTGGCCTCGGATATTCAAATTCTTGTAGCCAGTAATGATATTCAAACTGGATATTTCCTGAAAAAAGATGATCTAGAATGGCAGTCATGGCCTGGTGATAATATTAATAAAAATTACACTCAAAAAGAAAATGAGCAAAGCGCTGAAAGCCAAATGGATATATTTCTTGGTTCTGTTGCCAAAGCACCCATCTCAGCTGGCGAACCTATCTTAGCAGGCCGTATAGTAAGGCCAGGTGCAAGAGGTTTTATGGCCGCAGTTCTCAAACCAGGATACAGGGCAGTATCTATTAGTATTAATTCCAGAACCGGCCTTTCGGGGTTTATTTTTCCAGGCGATTCTGTTGATCTTCTCCTTACACATACCGTTGAAGAAAAAATTCCCGGTAACGAAGATGAAGTCATACAAATTCAGGCGACTGAAACAGTCCTCACCGATATTCGCGTACTTGCCATTGATACAGCAATGACAAATGAGACAAACACTCCTTCTATCGGTAAAATTGCTACTTTTGAAGTTCTTCCTAAACAAGCAGAAAAAATAGCACTTATGTCCCGTATGGGCGAATTATCCTTAGCGCTAAGAAGCCTCGCCGTTGAAGACGCCGGGACGATCGTAAAAACCGCCAACTACAGAAGAAGTAATGTTACTTACGCCGATGAAGTGAGCAAAGTTATTGCCGAGAAAAACGGGACAGGTGAAGGTTTAGGCCAAAAACAAATCGTAAAAATCGTCAGAGCAAACACAATAGAAAATCTGGTTTTCATAAGCCCGACAATTAATAACCGTTGAGGGGCAAGATAATGATAAAGAAAAAAATAATGAATAATATACCATTAACGAAACTCATTGCTCGACTATCCATTGCATTGATATTTGGACTTTCTTTTTTAACGCCTACTTTTGCCGGTGAAAAAGAACAGATTAAAATAGAAGTGAGCAAAGGCACATTAATACGTTTTGACAAAGCAGTAGATAATGTCTTTATAGCTAACCCTAACATTGCTGATATTCAAGTAAAGTCTCCGACGCTCGCTTATATTTTTGGGAAGCAACAGGGCCAAACAAGTATATATGCCATTTCGAAAGATGATGAGGTAATATTTGAAGGCGAAATCTCTGTAAACCATAATCTTGGAAATTTCGAAGCCGCCCTTAAAACCGTAATGCCGAACACCCGGATCAAGGTCGAAACATATGAAGGTCTATTAATCCTGACTGGACACGTTAAAAACCCTGAGCAAGCCGAAGAAGCGCGCAAAATGGCGGCGGAATTTATTGGCGAAGACAGCACCATTATTAACAAACTTAATATCGCAGCACCAGTACAAGTTAATCTACGCGTCCGTATTGCCGAGATTGGCCGCGAAACTATGAAACAGCTTGGTTTTAATTGGGAAAATATCCTTTCAACTTCTGGCGGCGCCACAATTGGCATGGTACAGGGAAGAAATGTATTTGATATTATACCAAATGAATTTACCAACCCGGTCTCTCCGATGAAAAATTTCCTTACCGAAGTTACCGGACTGGCTGGTGAACTTCCAATAGGCAACTTTGACTTTAACTTTGTCATTGATGCACTCGAAGAAGAAGGTGTCATATCGGTTCTTGCAGAACCAAACCTAACGACACTTTCCGGTGAAGAGGCGAGCTTTCTTGCAGGTGGTGAATACCCAATACCAGTATTTCAAAGAGACGGACTATCAATTGAATATAAAGAATTTGGTGTAGCCTTGAGTTTTACCCCCGTCGTCCTTGATAGCGGCCGAATTAACATTCATTTAAAACCTGAAGTTAGCCAAATTACTTCATCAGGAGCCATCATGATTGATGGCCTGAATATTCCCGCATTAAGTACAAGACGCATTGAAACAACTGTAGAACTGGGAAGTGGTCAGAGCTTTGCAGTGGCTGGCCTTATTCAAAATAATGGCGTTCATGATCTTACTAAATTCCCATGGCTTGCTGATATTCCAGTAATCGGCGCACTTTTCAGATCCAGTAAATTTACGCGTTCTGAATCTGAATTGGTGATAATTATCACACCATATATTGTTAAGCCAAATCAGGACGATAAAATGTACCTCCCTACAGATAATTTCAGATATCCAAGCGATAAAGAAAGATACCTTTATGGTCAATCTTATGCAAGTACGCCACCAGCTACCCCTTCACCAATGCAACCCTCTGGAGGCAAAAAATTAAAAAGTGCCGCCGGATTTATGTTGGAATAGGAGAGAAAATATGAAAAATTTAAACACTTACCCAATCACCCCTGGTTTCTTAAAACAAGCATCGAAATCGATCCTTGCCGTCCTATCCTGCGTTATGCTAACGGCAGGTTGTGCCAGTAATATGGCAAACTTCACTGGTGTTGAATCTCAAAATCGCAATATAGTCAAAATGGTAAGAATTCCTTATAATATTAGGTTTGGCGATGGTGTCGTTGAAATGAATAACGACGAAATAGCCAAACTAAATAATTTCCTTATGACGACAAATGTGTCTTACGGTGATGAATTTAGTATGGATTTCCCGCTAGACAGAAATGGAAATTTAACAGATTTAAATAAGGGTCGCGTAACATATGTCTCAAACCTTCTAAAGGAAAGCGGTCTTTATTTATCGGCTAAAATAACCCCATATGGAATGGAGCCAAGTGAAGGTTTCGGACGTCTTCTGATTTCAAAATATGTCGTAACGCCCCCCAATTGTGGTGATTGGACGCAAAGGCCTAATCCAAATTATGGCAATGCTTCCATAAGCAACATTGGTTGCGCGTCACAAGCAAATCTTGGCCTTATGGTCGCCAATCCGCGTGACCTTATCATTGGTGCTACTGGTGCACCGCCAAATGCAGAAAGAACCGCGGGAGCCGTACAACGTTATCAGACCCGTACCATAACAGTAGCTCCGGCCACGACAGGCAGCACAAGTAGCACAGGAAATTAATAGTTAGAGAAGATTCATGAGTGTAGAAAAACTTTTAAATACAGTTTCTAAATCAAGCGACCATAAGGAATTTGGTGCTTATTTATGTGATGATGAAACAACGCAGCAATTGGTCCCTGTACTCAATGAGCGCGAATGGGACGCATCCCAGGTAAAAACTGGGGGCATAGAAAGCGCCATTCGTACTCTTGCGACCACTGGTTCACCGCAATATCTGCTGGTTGATTTATCAAATTCCGTTGATCCGGAAGAAGATATCAACGCGCTAGCCGAAGTCTGCGAACCTGGCACAATGGTCATTACTATAGGCAAAATAAATGACGTTACTTTTTACCGCAACATGCTTTCCTGCGGTGTTCAAGAATATCTTGTTAAACCCGTATCAACAGAGCAGATGAGAGAAGCGTTCCTTTCCGCAGAACATACGTTAAGGACACCGGTAGAAAATACAGCAAGCGAAGAAGATCAAGACAAAGAGAAAATTATTTCTTTCATAGGCGTCAGAGGTGGCGTTGGCGCGAGTACACTCGCAACAAACTGCGCATGGATACTTGCCAATGAAAAAAAACAGAAAACGGCGTTAGTTGATCTGGATATGCATTTTGGAACAGGTGCACTTACATTTGATCTTGAGCCTGGACGAGGCCCAACAGATGCCTTAGAAAACCCTAGCCGTGTAGATGGACTTTTCATTGAACGCGCTATGATTAAGGAAAGCGAGAATCTCTCAATTCTAGGATCAGAAGCTCCCCTTAATGATCCATCATATACTGACCCTGCAGCACTTAATCACTCGCTTGTAGAAATGAGAAATAATTTCAAATATGTGATCCTTGATTTACCAAGGACGATTGTTGCCGATTATCCAATGCTTATAAGCGAAACTGATGAAGTTATCCTCGTTTCGGATCTTAGCCTTGCCGCAACACGTGATGTGGTAAGGTTTATTTCATTCCGCAAAGCTGTCGCACCCCAAGTTAAAGTGCGCATTCTTATAAATAAAAGCAGCGGTCCTGGCTTAACAGAAGTAAGTAAAAAAGATTTTGAAGCAACAATTGAACAACCCATCGATTGGGAAATTCCTCTGGATCACAAACTTATGGTTCAAGTTGCCAAGAGTGGGAAAATTCTTTCTCAATCAGCCAAACATAGTAAAATATCAAAACATTTTCACACAATATGTGACAGCATTACTGGTGGAAAAGCCAATGTTGTAAAGGGCGGATTTTTGGCAAAAATTGGTCTGGTAAAGAAATAATAAAATAACTTACGGAATAATGATTAGTAAATAAAATGAAACCTGCATTTGGACGCAAATTAACATCGAAGTCAGACGCTCCGCACGGCACAAGTATGCCAGAAAAATATCTCGGAGATCATAATAGGCGCTCTCTCGACAATAGTCTTGAGGCAAATGTAACGACGTCTGATGCAAATATGGTCGATAAAGCTTATGAAATAATTGAGCCATGCTTAGGTGATAAAATCACCCCTGAACAGGCTAAGGAATTACCCAGAAGCGATGTTGTTAATACCATTGAAGAACTCATCACCGAAATTGTAAATAAAAACAAATTAAAAATAAATGACCTAGAAAAGCGGGATCTAACCACGGTCCTTCTTAATGACCTATTATCATCTGACAGTTCTAGCAAAATTGAAAAAGAAGAAAAAAAGGCCGTCAAACAAAAAACTAAAGTTAAAAAAGAAAAAGAAAAAGAAGAACAGAACCAGTTAGCCAGTAAAGAAAGCATCATTGATGCCAAGGACCGTCTACAACCGCTCTTACTGGAATATATCGATGCCGCAGCAGCCAATGAAATGGACCGTACTGATCTTGCTGATCAGGTAAGTGAAGCCGTTAATGAACTTATGGCACAGGAAAAAATAAACTTAAACCTGCGTGAGCAACGTGAGCTGGTCAATATGCTGCTTAACGATATGCTCGGACTTGGACCACTAGAGCCGCTGATTGAAGATGAAGCGATCACCGAAATAATGGTCAATGGACCAAAGCAGATTTATATCGAAAAAGCCGGTAAAATCATAATTTCCGATGTTGTATTCCGCGATGATCAGCATCTTATGAATATCTGTACAAGAATTGTAAACGGCGTTGGCAGGCGCGTTGATGAGAGCACACCAATTTGTGATGCGCGCCTCAAAGATGGTAGCCGAGTAAATATTATTATTCCACCGCTTGCCATTGATGGTGCTTCAATTTCAATTCGTAAGTTTGCTAAACAAAAAATTACTCTCGATAAAATGATCGATTTTGGCAGCATGTCCCATAAAATGGCAACTGTTCTCAAGATTTCTTCAGCTTGTCGTCTCAATATTCTAATCTCAGGCGGTACCGGTTCTGGTAAAACAACCATGCTTAATGCCTTATCGCGAATGATTGACCCCGGTGAACGCGTTGTAACTATCGAGGATACAGCAGAACTACAAATGCAGCAACCACATGTGGTGCGCCTTGAAACACGGCCCCCCAACCTTGAAGGAAAAGGTGAAATTTCCATGCGGGACCTTGTAAAAAACTCCCTGCGGATGCGCCCTGACCGTATCATACTCGGTGAAGTGCGTGGTGCAGAAGCCTTTGATGTGCTTCAAGCCATGAATACCGGTCATGACGGCTCCATGTGTACCCTGCATGCGAATAACCCGAGAGAAGCATTGACACGGATGGAAAACATGATCGGTATGGCCGACTTGAAACTGCCACAAAAAGCGGTGCGTGAACAAATAGCAGGTGCTGTTGACCTTATTGTACAAGTTTCACGAATGAGAGACGGCGGAAGACGCTGCGCATCCATAACCGAAGTTGTCGGCATGGAAGGTGATGTGATCACGACACAAGAATTATTCCTATATGAATTTACCGGTGAAGATGCTGAAGGAAACCTACTTGGCGAGTTCAAATCAACTGGCTTACGTCCATACTTTATTGACAAAGCCAAATATTATGGCCTCGACCGTGCATTAATGGAGGCCTTATAGGATAGAGAGATGATAGTAGATAACCCTGATATATTAATGTTTGGCGCTTTTGCCAGTGTTATTGTTATTTTTGCAGCGATTGCTTTTGCAATAGGCATCTTTGGCAAGGCTAATAAGATTACCAAAATTCGTTTGGAAAAAATCAAAGGACGACACAATAAAGAAGCCCAAATGCAGCAGCAAAAAAGAGCTCTTTTCAAAAAAGAAGAAAAATCTGTGCTTGATGGGCTAATCCCTAAACCTGCAGAACTACGTAAAAGGCTTCATAAAACAGGCAAAGAAATTACGTTTAAACAATATATTATTGCCAACGCCGTGATTGCCACAGTAATCACCTTAATAATTTTCCTATTAACAGACTTATCTTTTCTTCCTTGTATTACAGTGGGGGTAGCGGTTGGATTACTGCTGCCGCACATGTGGGTGAACGCCGCCATTAACAAACGACTTACAAAATTCACCACACAATTCCCTGAAGCAATTGACCTGATGGTAAGAGGATTAAAGGCCGGCCTTCCGGTCACAGAATCAATAAGTGCAGTAAGTCAAGAAATGGACGCACCAATATCAACAGAATTTAAAACCATCACAGACGAAATACGCTTTGGCAAAACAATGGATGAAGCCTTATGGCAAGCTTCCGAAAAACTGGACACGCCAGAGTTTAAATTTTTTGTAATCTGCATTTCCGTGCAGCAAGAAACCGGTGGTAATCTTGGTGAAACGCTCGGCAATCTATCAAATATTCTTCGTGGTCGGGCACAGTTAAAACTTAAAATTAATGCTATGTCCTCTGAAGGTAAAGCAAGTGCGATGATTATTGGCTCCCTACCCTTCATTATGCTCGGCGTGATATCGAGTATGAATTTTGAATATATGAGCGTCATGTTCACCGACCCCCGCGGGCAAATGGCTCTACTCGGTGGTCTAATATGGATGAGCATCGGCATGTTTATCATTTCCAAATTAATTAATTTTGAGACATAAAAATGGAACAGTTTCTCCCTGAAGGCATATCTGGCGAAGACGTCATTACTTTACTCGCAGCAACATCAGCATTTCTGGTGATGATGGCGATTTGGAGCACCGGCATCATTAAAGACGGAATGGATGGTCGCATCAAAGCCTTACAGGAAAGAAGATCAGATTTAAAACGCGGCTATGTAGCCCCAGTTAAAAGACGGCAAACTATCAAAAGCAAAAAACATGTGGGCATTATGCATGGTTTTGTGAGTAAGTTTAATATGTTAAAAAACGAGCGGGCCGAAAAATTCCAGCTCAAATTAACCCAAGCCGGCATTCGTAGCAAAGAAGCACTGGTGATATTTCTGTTTTTTAAACTAATTCTCCCGGTCATCATTAGCATTGTTGCTATCGTTTTAATATATGGCCTAGGCATGTTTGAACTTACCGATACACAAAAATTACTCGCCGTAATCGGATCAGCTCTTGCCGCATCTTATTCACCAGAAATTTTCTTATCTAATAAGACATCGAAACGCAACTTATTGATGCAAAACTCATTGCCGGATATACTCGATCTGTTGGTTATCTGTGCCGAGGCAGGGTTAACTCTTGATGCCGCTTTATCACGGGTAGTGGGTGAAATGGGGCAAACTAGTCCTGACCTTTGTGATGAATTTAATCTAACTGCTATTGAACTTGGATTTTTACCAGACCGAAAAACCGCCCTACATAACCTCGCCACACGAGTAACCCTGCCATCAATTAAAGCCGTTACTGCAACACTCACCCAATCTGAAAAATACGGTACGCCGCTCGCTCAATCCCTCTGGGTTTTATCTGACGAATTTCGTAATGAACGTTTTATGAAAGCCGAAGAAAAAGCAGCCCGCCTCCCTGCCGTGATGACAGTGCCACTTATTTTGTTCATTCTTCCAACACTTTTTGTCGTCCTTATGGGGCCGGCCACTTGTCAGATTAATGATAAATTTATTAATGGCGGTATCTAAAGCAGCACCACTTTTATAATTTTATAAGACTTTGTTTTATAAATATGAATGATCATTTGAAGATAAGGTTAACAAAAAGTTAATTTTTTTTGTTGACCTCGTGAATCAGATAGAGGATGATTCGCTCAACATTTGAAATTAATCAAATCAAAAAAAATTGTAACACTTCTGGATCTATATTTAACATGGATGCTGCCATTGAAATTATTGAAGAAATTGCCACTTCAAATATCTCAAAACACCCGAGGTATATTGACGAAAATGGGCTATTCAATGTTGTATTCAACGAAGTAAGTGATGCAATTATTTTGCTTTCAATTGATCCTGAAAAAGAGATTCCAATCATAAATGATATAAATTATCATTTCGAAATGATAACGGGTTATTCTTTTGACGACACGCGCAACAAGCCGTTATTTGATTTTTTTCATGAAAATTCTGAGCAACATATTATTTGTGACGCGCTTAAAAATAGAAAATCTGCATTCATTCATTGTAGTTTTATCTGCGCCAACAAACAAATACTCAACATGAATATGACCGTTCGTCCATATAATGGTGATCTGGCATCTTCCCGCTTTATATGTGTTTTCAGAATGAGTAAAGATCATGTACAGCTACAGGACGAAGCGGCGCGGGAAATTAAGCACAAACTTCTTGCGGCAATGCACCATAACTTTAAAACACCCCTAAACGGCATTCTTGGTTACTCCGAAGTTATTATGACCGAAATGCTCGGTCCTATTGGAAAAAGTACTTATAAAGAATATGCTTCGGACATCCATGGAGCCGGGCAAGAACTTCTTGAGCTGATAGATAATCTTCTCGAGCTTAAGGAACTGGAAACCACAGAGTTTGAACTTCATGAAGAAAAGTTTGACCTTATCTCTCTGCTTAAAAATTGCGTCAATAAATTTAAAAAAGCGGCTAATAAGAAAAACATAGTCGTCGAGGTCTCATACATACTTAATTTTCCGGCGATTTATGGCGATAAAACACGTCTGCAAAAGTCTATTGAGGCCATAATTGATAATGCTATTAAATTCACCCCAAAAGAGGGCAAAATAAACGTCAGTCTTTATACTGATTCTATTGGAAACAGTATTATTAGCTGTTCTGATAACGGAAAAGGGATGACCGCTCAGGAAATCACCAAAGCCTTTAGTTATGATACCCAGCTTGATGATATTTATTCTGATCCCTCTACTGGCATTGGATTTGGAATTTGTTACGTCAAAAAACTGATTGAGAAACACGGTGGTAATATGTCCATAATCAGCGCTCCCGGAGAAGGAACTAAGCTTAACCTTAACCTTCCGCAAAGCCGTTCAAGATATAGAACTTAAAGACTGCGGGAGACTGCCTCATGATTGTCAAACAACTATATGCCGACAATAATTTAAGAAATTTTCATTATCTAATCGCCTGTGAACATACAAAAGAAGCAATGGTCATAGACCCGCTTGATGTTGAACGATGCCTAAGTGCAGCAACGAAACATGGTTTCAAAATTACTCATATTCTCAATACTCATGAACATTGGGACCATATTGATGGTAATAGTGAGATGTGCGAAAAAACAGGCGCAACCATTTTAGCACACCAAGGAGCCTGTGATAAGA
>JAESUD010000082.1 GCA_016763335.1 Emcibacteraceae bacterium
TCTTGCATTAATGCCGACCCGGCATAACCGTTAACAATTTTCTTGGCCGGGCAACCCATATTAATATCAATAATCGCCGCGCCCTTGGCTTCATTCATCCGCGCGGCTTCGGCCATCATATCAGGATCATACCCGGCGAGCTGAACTGACATTAAATATTCACTACTTTCCGCAGCGGCCATTTTATGAGTACGCTTATGATCACGTATCATCGCCTGACTGGCAATCATTTCAGACGTCACCAGTCCAGCACCGAACCGCTTAACAAGCCTGCGAAACGGAAGATCTGTTACGCCTGCCATTGGGCTAAGAAGTACAGGATCATTGACCACAAGCGAGCCAATATTTATAGGTTTTAAGGTCATAGTCATGATGAAAAAATAAGCAACTTCGTAAATTGTCTAAAAAATAATCAATAAGCGCGGCACTATAGCCGAAAAGACATTTAACGTCAAAGCGGAAAATTCTTGAGTTTATGGGGGACATTTTTCAGGAAAAATGATAGCCTGCGCTCATGACAATAAACAATGCAGCCATCATCGTTGCCGCCGGACGCGGCCACCGATTAGGCGGGGAAATACCAAAACAATATCTTGATGTCGGCGGCATGCCTATTCTTCGGCGTACCGTCAATATATTTCTAAAAAACCCCTCAATTGACCTTATTCAAGTGATTATTCATCCAGATGATACCGAACTTTATGAATTGGCAGTTGGCGATCTTGACTTACCTACCCCAATTCACGGCGGTGAAACACGGCAACAATCCGTTTTAAATGGTCTTGAAGCCATCAGCGATCATATGCCGGAATATGTCTATATCCATGATGCGGCAAGACCGTTTCTTGATCAAATAATCCTTAATAACCTTATCGAAGAAGTGGAACTCTCCGGTGCGGTAATCCCTGCCTTAAAAGTCACTGACACCATCAAATATATGACCGGTGATAAAATTGATAGCACCATAGACCGTAATTATCTTTTTCGCGCGCAAACGCCGCAAGCTTTTCGGTATAAAGCAATTTTTATGGCCCATCGTCGTTTTGAAAATAATGAGCTGACAGATGATAGTGCCATTGCCGAAAAAAGCGGCTTAAAAGTACGGGTCATACCGGGATCAGAAGACAATTTTAAAATAACCACAGAAAGCGACCTTAAAAAAGCGGAAATCATGACAGGAAATAATTACACAGATGTTCGCATCGGATATGGCATTGATGTTCATGCATTTGAGGATGGCGACCATGTCACACTAGGCGGCATAAAAATACCTCATGATAAAGGCCTAAAGGGACATTCTGATGCCGATGTAGCCCTTCACGCTATAACAGATGCCATTCTCGGTGCTATTGCCATGGGGGATATCGGCGAACATTTCCCACCATCAGATGACAAATGGAAAGGGGCAAGTTCGGATGTTTTTTTAAAACATGCCGCAAAACTTGTTGATGAACGTGAAGGCGTCATTGCCAATATTGATCTGACAATAATTTGCGAGGCACCCAAAATCGGCCCGCATAGGGATTTGATTAGGGATAAAATATCTGAAATAATTGATCTTGATATTGACCGGGTGAGTGTAAAGGCCACAACAACAGAAAGACTAGGCTTCACAGGCAAAGGCGAAGGCATCATGGCACAAGCAGTAGCAACAGTAAGACTACCGGAATAATACAATGGCACTTAAAAACTGGAATAAATCTTTTTTTCATCCTTCACTATGGTTATCCACATGGTTTTATACAGGTCTTGTCCCCTTTGCCCCCGGCACATTCGGCAGCATAGCCGCCCTGCCCTTTGCATGGCTGATCGTTGAACATGCAGGCAAATTCGGGCTCGCCAACGCCACATTAATTATTTTTGTCATTGGTCTATGGGCATCGCGCGTCTATATGGAAGAAACTGGAAAAACCGATCCCGGCGAAGTGGTGATTGATGAAGTTGTCGGCCAATGGCTGGTCTGTTTGCTTATTGTTGATAATAATCATATTGGTCAATATATCCTCGCCCTGCTTGCCTTTCGGGTTTTCGATATAATGAAACCATGGCCTATAAGTGTATTTGATAAACGTCATGATGCGTACGGCGTGATGATGGATGATGTTGTGGCAGGCATTATGGGGGCAGCAGTTTTGTACGCTGTAAATGTCTATGTTCTCTGATAAAATTATAACGCTCGCCAGTGATGTTCTGAATTTATGCCGCCAAAAAAACCTTCATATTGCCACCGCAGAATCCTGCACTGGCGGATTGATCATTGGTGCCCTTACTGAAATTGCGGGGTCGTCCGATGTGGTTGACCGCGGGTTTATCACCTATACTAACCGCGCGAAAATGGAAATGCTTAATGTTGAAGCAAACACATTAAAAATTGATGGTGCCGTTAGTCCGGAAGTCGCCATCGCAATGGTCACTGGTGCTATAAAAAACTCTTCCTCAAATATCGCTGTTTCCGTCACTGGTATTGCTGGCCCCGGCGGCGGCTCGCCTCATAAACCCGTTGGCCTTGTTCATATGGCCGCCATCAAACGTGACGGCAAAGCCATACACCAAAAACATAATTTCGGCGATATTGGCCGTGATAAAGTCAGGGAAGCAACCATTGTTGCCGCCCTGAACCTTCTTAAACAAGTGATTTAAAAACCCCGTAAAACCTGCGCAGGTCTGGCTGACATAGCTTTCCAGATGCTGAACATGCCGATCGACATGGTAATGATGATACTGACAATGACCGTTAATAGCGGGATTTGCAATGAGAACACCCAGTCCATTTCCATTATCCCGACAATGATACCGTAGGAAGCCACCGTCCCGAGAATAATCGCCACAAACCCCGTCGCCACACCGAGAATGATAAATTCAAATACATAGGCCTTAATAATATCCATTCTTGTTGCCCCGACCACCTTTAAGACCGCACTATCATAAACACGTCCCTTATGTCCGGCGGCAATCGCCCCGCTTAAAACCAACACCCCTGAAATAATGGTAATGGACGCCATAACATCAATTGCCCCCTTGACTTGCATAAGTAGCAATTGGACATTTTCCAGCACTTCTTTAAGACGTACTGTGGTTACATTGGGATATTCTCTTGTAATCATCTGATAATTTGAGGCTTCGGTCTCCGAAGTCGATTTAATAGTTCCCACATATGTAAACGGCGCTGCACTGAGCACAAAAGGATCAAACATCAAAACATAATTAATGCCAAAACCGCCCCAGTCAACTGATCTTACCGAACGGATGGTCACATCAATACTACGGCCCAGAACATTTACTGTAATCGCATCACCGGGCGATAAATCCATACCTTCCGCCATATCATTGCTGATGGATACTTCCGGTTCACCTTGATAGCCTTCCGGCCACCAATCACCAGCAATCAGTTTATTATCTTCCGGCACTTCATCAGCAAATGTCATGCCGCGATCACCACGTATCATCCACCGCACGTCTTGGTCGATTTCCACTTCTGTTGATGATATCCCTTTGATATGGGTTATGCGGCCCCGTAAATTAGGCACCGTGCGAAAAAGGCTCACACCTTCTTTCGATGTAGTGAATTCTTTAAAATCTTCGTGGTCCGCTTTTTGGATATCAAGAAAGAAATAAGACGGCGCATCGGTCATCACCCGACGTTCAATTTCTGTATCCAAACCAAATTCAACCAATGAAATAGTGGTCAGAAGTATCAAACCTAAACCCAATGACAAAATAATAGAAAGGGTCGAATTACCAGGTCTTGTGATATTGGAAAGCGCAATACGGAGAGCCGGACTAAACCGACGTGGCAAATAGCTAACAAATGTCCGTACCATATATCCGGTCACAAGAAGCAGACCAAAGGCCGCAAGCATACCGCCGATAAAATAAGCGGTCAGTTCCCTGTATTGTGCCAAATAAAACACCATTGACAGCATCAGGGAAACCAGCCCTAATATTATGGCAATATATAATTTTGGTAGTTTTTCACCTTTTTCCTCTGAAACCGTCAGGCGGAATAATTGACGTGCCGATATATTTTTCGCTTTGGCCAATGGCCGTAATGTAAATATCAAGCTGATCAATATACTATAAAATGCCGCCACAGCTAATGGTTTAGGATAAA
>JAESUD010000083.1 GCA_016763335.1 Emcibacteraceae bacterium
ATGTGGAAGTAAAAAGCGTCACCTTGAGTCGTGAAGTAGGCCTTGGTGAATTTCCTGATTCTGTAACTAGTCGAGGCAAGAAACATCTTGATGAACTTGGTGATATGGTCGACCAGGGACAGCGCAGTGTGATGCTATATCTAGCACAAAGAGATGATCTTAAAAAATTCAAAATCGCATCAGATATTGACCCCGCTTATGCAATTGCGTTAAAACAAGCAAAAGAAAAAGGTGTGGAAGCATATTGTTATGTTTGCGAGATAACACCAACAGGCATTAACATGGGGAAAAGCATCCCTATTTTGGACAAGTAATGAGATACGTAAAAGCATCAGATGCACCGGTCGAAGCAACCAACGCTATAAAAATATATGACCCTTCCGATTTTGACGGCATGCGAAAAGCCGGTAATTTGGCGGCAAGAACACTGGATATGATCACTCCACATGTAGTGCCGGGCGTTACAACGGACGATTTGGATAAGCTATGTGCAGATTTTGTCGCAGACCACGGGGCAATAAGTGCACCGCTTAATTATAACGGATTTCCAAAATCCATATGTACATCGATAAATCATGTTGTCTGTCACGGCATTCCTGGGCCAAAGAAACTTAAAGACGGCGATATGATCAATATTGATGTCACCGTCATTGTCGACGGTTGGTACGGTGATACTAGTCGAATGTTTTATGTTGGTAAGCCGTCCGTAAAAGTATCACGCCTGATTGATATAACTTATGATTGTTTGATGCTCGGCATTGAGCAAGTCAAACCTGGCAATACCATGGGCGATATTGGTTACGCTATTCAGCAATACGCACATAGCCAAAGATGCAGTGTGGTTGAGGTTTTCTGTGGCCATGGACTGGGACGTATTTTCCATGACAGCCCCAATGTTCTACATTACGGGAGACCCGGTGAAGGGGCCGTTATCAAAGAAGGTATGTTTTTTACAATCGAGCCAATGATTAATCTTGGCACCAAGGATGTGAAAGTATTATCGGATGATTGGACTGCGGTAACACGGGATAAATCCCTATCTGCACAGTTTGAGCATAGCATGGGGGTGACCGCTGACGGCGTTGAGATTTTCACGTTGTCGCCTGAGGGTCATAAAAAACCGCCCTATGCCTGATGATCATAAAATTGGACATAGAGAACGCCTTAAGGCCCGCTTTCGCAAGGGGGGTATTGATGCACTGGCTGATTATGAACTTCTTGAATTACAATTAATGACAGCCATACCAAGACGCGATGTTAAACCGTTAGCAAAAGATCTGATCAAAGAATTTGGATCATATGCCGAAGTGATTAGCGCAACGCCTGAACGACTTTCTAAAATTTCTGGCGTCGGCGACAATGTTATCACCATCTTAAAACTAACCGAGGCCAGCGCACAAAAACTCACACAAGGTATTATTCTCGAAAAGCCTGTTTTGAGCAACTGGCAGGCCCTGATCAATTACTGTAATTGCCATATGGCCTTCAGAAAAAATGAACAATTTCGCGTACTTTTTCTTGATCGGCAAAATCGGCTTATCGCCGACGAAAAAATGCAAGAAGGTACAATTGATCACACGCCCGTTTACCCACGCGAAATTATAAAGCGCGCATTAGAGCTCGGCTCCACGGCCATCATTCTTGTTCATAATCATCCTAGCGGCGACCCGACACCAAGCCGTGAAGACATTGAAATGACAAACAGAATTGCCGAAGCTGGCAAACAGCTCGGCGTATTGCTACATGACCATCTGATTATTTCAAAAACAGGCCATAGCAGTTTTAAGACAATGGATTTGATCTAAACCACATCATAAAAAAAAGCCCCCGGCTCTATAGCTGAGGGCTTTTTATATTAACATTAAGCTGAAATCTAGTTTTTAGATTTATCAACCTTTTGATTTTCTTTAAGCCACGGCATCATAGCTCTTAGTTTTTCACCAACTTCTTCAATTTGATGAGCGGCGCCTTTTGCACGTGCGGCTTTTAATTTGATCTGGCCGACTTTGTTATCAAGCATAAAGTCATTTACGAAACGGCCTTCTTGAATGTCAGCAAGGATGCGTTTCATTTCTTTTTTCGTTTCTGCATTAATCACGCGTGAACCAGCCATATAGTCACCATATTCAGCCGTATTTGAAATTGAGTAACGCATATTGGCGATACCGCCTTCATACATAAGATCAACGATCAGTTTTAATTCATGAAGACATTCGAAATATGCCATTTCAGGGGCATACCCAGCTTCAACAAGAACTTCGAAACCACATTGAACAAGTGCCGTTGCACCGCCGCAAAGAACCGCTTGCTCACCAAACAGGTCAGTTTCACATTCTTCTTTAAATGTTGTTTCAATAATACCAGCACGACCACCACCATTTGCAGAACCATAAGAAAGGCCGATATCCATGGCGTTTCCAGTAGCATCTTGGTGAATGGCAATTAGTGTCGGCACACCGGCACCTTTTTGATATTCAGAACGTACTGTGTGACCGGGACCTTTTGGTGCGATCATGAAAACGTCAAGGTCAGCGCGTGGCTCAATCAGTTTAAAATGAATATTAAGGCCATGAGCAAACATAAGGCTCGCGCCCTGTTTCATATTTGGTGCAAGATCGTCTGCATAAAGATCGGCTTGAAGCTCATCCGGGACAAGAACCATAACCACGTCGGCCCATTTGGCACCTTCAGCGGCAGTCATGCATTTAAAGTCTGCGCCTTCTGCTTTTGCACGTGTGCTTGAACTTTTACGCAGGGCAACGGCGATTTCCGTAACACCACTATCGCGAAGGTTGGCAGCGTGGGCGTGGCCCTGACTACCGTAACCAACGATAAGTACTTTTTTTGTTTTGATCAGATTTACGTCTGCATCACTATCGTAATAAACTCTCATTTGATTTTCCTTTTATTATTTTTATAATATTTTTTTACCACGGTGAAGTGCTGCAACACCGGTGCGCACAACTTCCACGAGGCCTAAACCTTCCATCAACTCGATGAATGCTTTAATCTTTTCTGTCTTGCCTGTCACCTCAAAAACAAAACTACTTGCCGTACTGTCTACACGCTTGGCACGAAATGCTTCCGCAACCCGCAGTGCTTCAATACGTTGATCGCGATCACCGCATACTTTAACCAGTGCAAGCTCACGTTCAACAGAGGGTCCCTCGTCCGTTAGATCGCCAACACGGTGAATGGGAACAAGGCGGTCAAGCTGGGCTTTGATCTGCTCAATGATTTTGGGAGTCCCAATGGTCACGACAGTAATGCGGCTTTCAGTACCGGCAATATCAACGGGTGCCACGGTAAGATGTTCGATATTATAGCCACGCCCGGCGAAAAGCCCTATTACACGGGCTAAAACGCCAGCTTCGTTATCAACAATAACCGATAATGTATGTCGTTCTTTTTGAGCTGTATCTATCATAGTTTTTACTACGCGCCGGTTTATTAAACCAGTGCCGCCCCTCCTTCAAATTCTTTAATTTCTACGGCGTCAGGCATTATCATTTCATTATGCGCTGCCCCGGACGGAATCATTGGAAAACAATTGGCAAGTTTTTCAACGCGGCAATCAACAATTACCGGTCCGTCAATTTCAATCATTTTCAATATTGTCGCATCGAGCTCAGCCGGATCCTCGACCAGCAGCCCGGAAGCACCATAACTTTCAGCAAGCTTAACAAAATCAGGAAGCGATTCCGAATAACTATTGGAATAACGACCGTCATGGTTAAGTTCCTGCCACTGCCGCACCATACCCATATATTCGTTATTTAGGATAAATATTTTAACCGGAAGACCATATTGCATTACGGTTGATA
>JAESUD010000084.1 GCA_016763335.1 Emcibacteraceae bacterium
CAACTACAGCGCCATCTTTGTTTTTCACCAGATCAATGGCAAACCACTCATTGAGGAAAACCGTTTTAGCTTTTAAGTTGGCCTGATACAAAGTGTGTAATAGTGCGTGGCCCGTGCGATCCGCCGCTGCGCAGGTGCGCGCCGCTTGACCACCGTTGCCGAAGTCTTTTGACTGGCCGCCGAAGGGACGCTGATAAATGCGCCCTTCTTCTGTGCGGCTGAACGGTACACCCATATGTTCCAGTTCATAAACCGCTTCGGGGGCTTGACGCACCATATATTCGATGGCGTCCTGATCACCGAGCCAGTCGGCGCCTTTAACGGTGTCATACATATGCCACTGCCATTTATCCGGCCCCATATTACCGAGCGATGCGGCAATACCGCCCTGCGCGGCAACTGTATGTGAACGGGTGGGAAATACTTTTGAAATACAAGCGGTTTTAAGGCCGCTTTCCGAGATGCCCATTGCGGCGCGAAGTCCAGCGCCGCCAGCCCCCACAACAATAGCATCATAGACATGATCTTCTATTTCATATGAATTGGTCATTATAATTTAACCTTAAAGCGCAATTTTTAATATAGAAAATACGGCGGTAGTGCCAATGGCAACACAGCCAAATGAAACGAGCATTTGAAGGAACATTTTTGATCCTTCAGAATGGATGTAATCTTCGATGATAACCTGAATGCCGAGCTTCAAATGATAAATGCCGGTGACAATGAATAGCATCATAAGGACGGCAGTAATCGGTGAATTCATCCAATTGATGACAATTTCATAATCGGCATGGATCATTTGAACAATGCTTGAAACAAACCAAATGGTAAGCGGAATGAGGGCAATAGCCGTCACTTTTTGCATCCACCAATGATGGGTGCCGTTTTTAGCGGAACCAAGGCCGCGAACTTTTCCGAGTGGGGAACGTAAACTCATATCATCACTCCTATATCATGTCGTAACCGATAGCCCAGCAAAGGACTGTCAGTATAATTGATGAAAGAAGGACCAGTTTGCTAGAACGGTGAGTGGCGTCAAGGTCAAAACCTTTTCCCATATCCCAAAACAGGTGGCGAATACCATTGCAAAGATGCAGCATCAATGAATAGGTAAACGCGAGAAGAACAATTTTCCCGGCAATGCTGCCCATGACCATGCGAAATTGCTCGTAAGCGTCAGGCCCGGTGGCAATGGCGATAATCCACCATGTAACCAGAAGTGTGCCGCCGCCAAGTGCGACGCCAGTGGCTCGATGAAAGATGGACAATGCCATCTCAAGGCTCCATGAATAAACCTGCAGATGCGGCGATGTAGGCCGCTTCGTTTGAGACATCTGCTACTCCCTCTAAATATTTAAAATTATGGAGAAATTCTCCTCCCCTTCAAATATCATTTTTAGCATAATGAGTGGATAGAGCAAGGGTTACCTCTTATAATTAACTATAAAGCTTACATTTTTATTAACTTGACCTATATTCAATGAAATTTTTCCGGGGAATAAAGATGAAAAAAGCATATTTAGTTGCAGGTTTTGTGGTAATCATTTTATCAGCATGTAGCGACAATTCCAATGAAGAGATTTTACCTGAAATGAATGAAGTTAACACGGCACCGATTGCCAAAAAAATTCCTTACGAGATGGAAATTCATGGTCATAAACGAGTAGACGACTATTACTGGATGCGTGATGATGAACGTAAAAACCCGGAAATGCTGGCGCATCTCGAGGCGGAGAATGCTTATTTAAAAAGCAAAATGTCCCATACCGAAGAATTTCAAGAAACACTCTATAACGAAATTGTTGGCCGCATTAAAAAAGATGATAGTAGCGTTCCGGTAAAACGAAGAGGATATTGGTATCAGGCAAAATATGACGGTGAAAACGAATATCCCGTTCATGTGCGTTGGAAAGACGGTGAGGAAGCGCAGGAAACTTTGTTTGACGTTAATCAGATGGCAAAGGGTCATGGATATTTTAATTTAAGTGGATATTCGGTTTCTGAAGATAACAATATTGCGGCCTTTGGTACTGATACGGTTAGTCGCAGGATGTACCAGATAGAATTTAAAGATTTGCAGAGTGGTGAAATGCTCGGTGATAAGTTGGCAGAAACATCAGGTAGGGCCGTTTGGGCCAATGATAATCAACATGTATTTTACATCAAAAAAGACCCGCAAACTTTACTTGGTCAGGAAGTTTATAGGCATAAGCTTGGTACAGATCAAAGTGAAGATGCACTGGTTTATAAGGAAGAAGACACCAGTTTTTATATGGCACTTTCAAAGTCCCGCGACGGCACAGTAATTTATATTCACCATAGCAGCACCACTAAGTCAGGCGTTTCTATCCTTGACGCCGATGCGCCGCTTGATGATTTAAAGCCTTTCTTGCCACTTGAAGATGATCACGAGTATGCGGTCGAAAAACTAGGTGATGACTATTATATATATACCAATTGGAACGCACAAAATTTCCGCATTATGAAAGTGGCAAAAAACCAGACGGATGATAAATCTGCTTGGCAGGATGTTGTTGCCCATAATAGTGATGTTTATGTTGAGGATTTCACCATTTTCGAAAATGCCTTGGTGATTAAGGAAAAAGAAAATGGTGAAAATCGTGTTCGGGTAATGTCACTGGTCAGCGGGGAAAGTGAAACCCTGCGCTTTGATGATCCGGTATTCAGTGTTTATCTATCAAATAATCCGGAAGTGACCAGTGGGTCTGTTCGCATACTCTATAGTTCGCTTACAACACCAAGCACGGTTTATGAATTTGATCTGGCAAGCTTTGATCGTCGTCAGCTTAAACAAGATGAAGTTTTGGGAGGGTTTGACGCAACAAATTATCAATCTGAACGTATCTTTATTGAGGCACGCGACGGCGCAAAAATCCCGGTTTCCATTGTCTACCGCAAAGATATGTATAAAGGGGACGGCAGCAATCCGATCTTCCAATATGCATATGGCTCATATGGTAGCACCATAGAACCAAGCTTTAGTGGCGCACGTCTCAGCCTGCTTGACCGCGGTGTTGTTTATGCCCTTTCACATATTCGCGGTAGTCAAATGCTCGGTCGACCATGGTATGAGGACGGCAAGCTGTTTAATAAAAAGAATAGTTTTACTGACTTTATTGATGTGACCAAGGGGCTTGTTGCGGGCAATTACGGACATAAGGATAAAGTATACGCCATGGGTGGCAGCGCCGGTGGGCTTCTTATGGGTGCCGTGCTTAATATGGCACCCGAGCTTTATTTAGGGGTCGGTGCTCATGTGCCGTTTGTTGATGTTATTACGACCATGCTTGATACATCAATACCGCTGACGACCAATGAATATGATGAATGGGGCAATCCTAATATCAAAGAATATTATGATTATATGCTTTCTTATTCGCCCTATGATCATGTGGAGGCAAAGGATTATCCCAATATTCTCGTCACAACCGGGCTTCACGATAGTCAGGTTCAATATTTCGAGCCCATGAAATGGGTCGCGAAACTCAGAGAATATAAAACGGATGATAACTTGCTGGTATTTGAAACGGATATGGAAGCAGGCCACGGCGGTGCATCAGGACGCTTCAAACGCTATAAACAAAGTGCCCTTGAATACGCCTTTTATTTTGACCTGCTTGGGATTACGGAATAAGAATTAGTTGTCATTGTGGCGGATAGCTTGAGGAATAATTACTTATTGATTTGTTTGGCGATGTCGAGGATGCGTTTGGCGTTTTGTACATGAAGATTTTCAATGAGATTTCCGTCAAGTAATACGACACCGCTGCCTTCTTCGAGGGCGGTGGTGTATGCGGCGATTATTTTATGTGAATGGTTTATTTCCTCAGTGCTCGGCGCAAATATTTTGTTTGCCATTTCGATTTGTGAAGGATGGATAAGGCTTTTACCGTCAAAACCCAGCTCTTTAGCCTGTTTGCAGGATTGTTCAAAGGCAGGCTGATCACTGAGGTTAAGATGAACACCGTCAATAATCTCTATCCCGGCGGCGCGGGCGGCCAATATTGTGTGACTTAAACTATAGAGAATGGGCAAGCGGTCCGGTGTGTGTTGCGCCCGCAAATCATTGACCAGATCAGATGTTCCCATAACCAGGCATGTTAAGCGCTCATCGGCTGTGGCGATCTGCTGGGCACTCAATACTCCTAGCGGCGTTTCGATCATGGCCCAGAGGGTTATATTTTTATCAGCAAGTGAAGCGGTGCATCTTTTTATGTCGTCTTCTGTTTCTACTTTAGGCAGCAAGATAGTTTTTGCCCCGGCCAAGCAAACTTCATTTAAATCATCAATTCCCCATTCACTATTCAAGCTATTGATTCTTATGATGAAATTTGAATTATTTTCATTTTTTGTTTTTAAAAATTCACAAGTTTTATGTCGAGCCTCTATTTTCACTGATGGTGCAACCGCGTCTTCAAGGTCAATGATAAAGCCATCAGCATCTAATGATCGTATTTTTTCTAATGCCCGGTCATTGGAGCCGGGCACATATAAAATGCTACGCTTTATGGCATTTAAACGGGGTTTTGGTTTGGTCATTGTGCTTTCTTACCAATTATCTTAATGTTGCGTGATCAATTCAATATATAAACAAATGTCTGGGGAGACAAAATGAAAAAACAAATAATTACTTTAGCGATTGCAGGTGCCATGAGCTTGGCTTTGCCGTCCGGCCTTATGGCGCAGGATAGTGCGCTTACTTCTGATATGATCGAGCATGCTAAAATGATCGGTGAAAAAGCGTTAAACTCAACCTTAACCGAAGAGATCATCACTTCACTTACCACCGAAGTTGGTCACCGCCTCGCGGGGAGTGCCAATGATGTGAAAGGCCGGGAATGGGCCATTAATAAAATGACGGCGATGGGCTATGATAAAGTCTGGACTGAGCCAGTGACCATTCCTCTGTGGCATCGCGGCACAGCAAGCGCAAGAATAACCGCGCCGTTTGCCCATAATATGGCAATAACCGCGCTGGGTAATAGTGTAAGAACACCAGAAGGTGGCCTAACAGCAGAAATCGTGCAGTTCGACGAATATAAAGACCTAGTTGCGGCACCGGAGGGTAGTCTTGATGGTAAAATAGCCTATGTTTCTTTCCGTATGGAAGATAGTGGTGTTGCCGGGGCAAAAGGATACGGCTACGCTGGTCAGGCACGGCGCAATGGATCGGTCGCGGCGGCAAAAGCCGGGGCATCGGCCATTATTATTCGTTCAATCGGCACAGATGATAACCGCACACCTCATACAGGGAGCATGAACTATGCCGACGGGGTAACGCAGATACCAGCGGCGGCAATTTCAAATCCTGATGCGGATCTTTTAGATAATGTTTTAAAACACGGAAAACCCGTTACAATAGAACTGAATTTAACATCACATAGCCATGATCCGGTCGTTACTTATAATGTAATCGGTGAAATTACCGGATCAGATGAGCCGGATAAAGCGGTGCTGATCGGCGCTCATCTTGATAGCTGGGATCTGGCAATGGGTGCGCTTGATGATGGCACGGGTGTAGCTATTGTTATGTCAGCGGGAAAACATATTATTGACGGTGGTGTTAAGCCGAAACGCTCAATACATGTCATTCTTTTCGCTGCCGAGGAAGAGGGGCTTTACGGCGCGCATGAATATGTTCGTGCCCATAAGGAAGACCATAATGATTTTGGTCAAACAATTCTGGGTGCAGAATGGGATAGTGGCACTGGCAGAATTATAAATCTTGAACCGGGTGTTGGCCCCACATCACTTACTGTGATGCGCGAAATTGGTGCTGTACTTGCGCCTTATGGTGTTGCGACGCTGATGACAAATGGTGCCAAGGGACAATCTGATATGTCTGCGCTTGGTAATGCGGGGATGCCAGCTGTTAATCTTGGGATGGAAAAAACCAACTATTTTGATTATCATCATACGCCAAATGACACTTTGGATAAGGTAGATATTCCGGCGATTACATTCAATTCTTCTATATATGCCATGTTTGCGTTTATGGCGGCGAGCGTTGATGTTGATTATATGAAATAAGTAATTATATATTTACAAGGATGATAAAAGGGTGGTTTTCATTAAAACTGCCCTTTTTTAACATAATGTAAGGAAGATAGTTCAGATGAATGAAATGACTGGGTTAGAGCAATTAAAAACCATGATGGAAGGCAATATACCAAGGCCACCAATGGCGGAAACTATCCCGTCTGACCTTGTTGAAGCCGAGGATGGATACGTAAAGTTTCTTGTCAAAGCCGACAAGAGGCATCTAAATCCTATGGGCGGAATACATGGTGGCTTTAGTGCGTCGGTAATGGACACCATTACTGGATGCGCCGTTCATACAATGATGGAAGCCGGTGTTGGATACACGACCATTAATTTGAATGTAAAAATGATACGTCCCATTCCCATTGACGTAGAATTAATTGCCGAAGGCAGAATTATCAATCGGTCCCGCCGCTTGGCCGTTTCAGAAGGTATTATTAAAGATGAAAACGGAAAAATATACGCAAGTGGCTCGGCAACATGCATGATCCTTACGTAAGCTTTTAATATCCGGGTCTTGTTCCAAATATTGCAGTGCCAACCCGGACGTGGGTTGCGCCATGTTTGATGGCCTTTCAAAATCACCGCTCATGCCCATTGAAATATTTTTAATATTATTTCTGTCAGCAATATTTTTTAGCAAATTAAAATGCTCTGTCGCGTCTTGATCAAATGGCGGGATACACATGACGCCAACCACGGGCAGTTTTAATTCATCGCGGCAAAGGTTAATAAATTCATCGGCGTCTTCCGGTGAAATGCCTGCCTTTTGATCTTCATGACCGGTATTCACCTGAATATATATGTCGCAGGTTTTTCTTTCTTCTTCGAATACTCGCGCAAGGGTGCGTGCAAGTTTGGGTCGGTCAACGGTTTCAATCACATCGAAAAGCTGAATGGCTTGACGTACCTTGTTGGTTTGAAGGGGGCCGATAAGGTGTAGATGGACACCTGCATATTGTTCTTTTAAGGCGGGCCATTTTTGCGCCGCTTCCTGAACACGGTTTTCACCAAAAATTCGCTGACCTTCCTCGAGCACGGGAATGATTGTTTCGGCTACGTGAATTTTGGAGACGGCAACCAATGTCACATCTTCTGCGTCACGACCACTATCTTTTGCTGCGGCAATAACTTTTTCTTGGATATTTACTAGATTACTGGTCATCTAATGTACCTTCGGTTAAAGTCGATTTTATGAAAAGCAACCTAGCAGAGATTTCAAAAGAGCTCAATCGTCTAAGTGGGTTTGGTAATGTGCCAAACCTTATTTTTATGACCGATTGTCACGCCCAGCCATATCCTGAAGATATTATAGAGAGTATGCCAGAAGGATCGATGGTTATATTGCGCGATTATGATGTTGAAAACAGATATGACCTCGGAAAGGCACTTGCATATATTTGTAAATCGAAGAATATAAAATTTCTTGTTGCCGGCGATTTGTCATTATCATTAATGCTCGGCGCGGATGGTATTCACCTTCCTGAACATATGATAGGGCAGGCGACAAATATTCGAAAAGAATGCCCGGATTATTTTATCACTGCCGCAGTCCATGATGAAAGTTCAGTAAAAGTGGCAACGACATTGCCTATCGATGCTGTGTTATTAGCGCCTATTTTTTCTACGCCAAGCCACCCTGAAACTTTTGATGATGATGGTTTAACCATTGGGCCAGAAAAGTTAAGTAAAATTTGTAAACAGTATAAAATAGCAATTTATGCACTGGGCGGCATTACTGATAAAACGGCAAATAAATTATTAAAGACAGGGACAACCGGCATTGCAGCGATAAGAGGGATTTAAAAATGCTTATTAAAAGCTGACATTAGTGCCGAAAATGAGGGACTTGACGTCTTCAAGCGGTGCAACATCATTACCTATACCATAAGAATAATAAGTGAAGCGGCCCGTCAAATTAACATTTGAGAACAATCCGTAAGCAGCACCAACCTCGTAGGCAGATATAGTATCAAAAAGATTATAATTCTGTGAAATTATAATCGAACGGTTACTATTATATTCACCGACTTTTACGTTAGCAGACCAGCTATTACCTCTATAGCCAAAATCTAGATCAAACCCGGACAGGTTGGATGAAAATAAGATATCATTGCGGCTGTATGAAGCGCCAAGGTTAAACCCGGAATAGCCAAGCCCTAATGAGAAATTATAAGCGCGTGGGCTAATATATCCGTTGTTTAAAAATGTCGTATAACGATTTGTTGGTACATTTATAAAACTTGATCCAAGCATAAGCTGTATTGAATTAACGCGTCTAAACGGCGTTTGCGCCTTTTTCGATGGGTTAAGTGATATGATCACTTGTGATCCACCGATGCCACGAGGTGTTAATCCCGTAGAAACATTACCACCAATGGCCGAAGAGGTCGAAGGCAGGTTAAATAACATTGACGGGTTATACTGATATTTGTAATTCACCTGAAATAGCGGTACAGATTTCTCGTTTGCAACGCCTAATGTTACAATTTCGTGACTTCTTTCTTTTGGATCTGTCAAAAGAATATATTGATCATCCTCATCATGGGGATTTAGAAATTGTATGAAATCATCACTAAAATCATCAGAGGTAATTTTTTCACCAAGTAGAGGGAGTTTTTGCTGTATTGGGGCTTTATAGGCAGGATTAAGACGAATCTGATCATCGGCCAAAGCACCTGTAACCATTAACGAGGTGCTTATTATACCAAAAACCAATGCCGCAGCGCGAATTTTACAAGCGTACTTTTTCACATCTAATCCCAAACAAATTCAACAATAATTCAATAATATCATATAGTTACTAAAAATAATCTATTCAGATATTAGAGTGGTGTACTTATGTCGAATAGTTTTTTAATCTTTTTCACGGGTAAGTATATAGAAATAAAAAATAATTTCAATCTTTTGAGGAAATAAAATGAATTTATTACTGGAAATTATAAAAATTCATTAGCCAAAGCGGATAAACAACTTTATCTAACATGTTGCAGTCGTTATGATGCAAAAAATTGTGACGTAGGTAGTGTAAGCTGTAGCTCTATTTTGAAGCTACAAGGAATGGAAATTAGATGATAAATAAACAGAGAATGTCAATGAAAGCTTTCATGACAATTTTGATGTCGTTAATATTGATACCGCTTGCAAGTTGCGGCGGCAGAAGCGATATCGGTGAGCCCCGTGATAATATTGAAGCTGCCGAAGAGGTTTATTCAATAGGCGTCAATGCTTATCTATGGAGAGCCACATTAGACACATTGTCATTTATGCCTATGCTTTCAGCTGACCAGCAAGGGGGTGTCATTATTTCTGATTGGAAAGTAAACCCTGCAAATGCTGATGAACGTAGCAAGGTGGATGTTTATATTACGGGTAAAGAACTACGTGCGAATTCACTTAAAATCACGGTTCACCGGGAAACATTGCAAGATGGTAATTGGATCGCTATCGAGCCGCGCTCTGGCGCAGTTACACAAATCAACACAGCTATAATCATCCAGGCGAGAATTTTACGCCGTGATAATGCACCGCTAACAAATTAAATATTGAATTTGAGCGGCGCATTTTTTGGCATTCAAGTTAATGTCCGCGATGCTCTATATTTAAAATATCGGGAATAAAGAATATGACACGCTATAACGCCGGCGCGACAGAGGCAAAATGGCAAAAGATCTGGGTTGATAATGATACCTTTACGGTCACCGAAGACCGTACTAAGCCAAAATATTATGTCCTTGAAATGTTTCCGTATCCTTCTGGCCGCATTCATATGGGGCATGTGAGAAATTATACGCAGGGCGATGTTGTTGCCCGTTATAAACGCGCAAAAGGCTTTAATGTCCTTCACCCGATGGGATGGGACGCATTTGGCATGCCGGCGGAAAATGCGGCAATGGAACATAACGTTCATCCGGCCAAATGGACTTATGAAAATATCGACCATATGAGAAAACAATTGAAATCAATTGGGTTTTCGTTTGACTGGTCGCGTGAACTTGCCACTTGTGATCCTGAATATTATGGCAAAGAACAAGCCATGTTCATTGATTTCATAGAGGCGGGCCTTGTTTACCGTAAGGAAAGCTGGGTCAACTGGGACCCGGTTGATAATACGGTTCTCGCCAATGAACAGGTCATTGACGGTAAAGGTTGGCGTAGTGGCGCAGCCGTTGAGCGTAAAAAATTAAGTCAGTGGTTCTTTAAAATAACCGAAGCCGCCGACGAGCTAGATGCACAGCTGGGAGCGCTTGATCGCTGGCCGGAAAAAGTACGGACCATGCAGAAAAACTGGATTGGCAAATCCAAAGGAATGCATCTTACGTTCAGTGCTGAGGACGGGGATGACAAGATCGCCGTTTATACCACGCGTCCGGATACTATTTTTGGTGCTTCTTTCATTGCTATTGCCGCCGATCATCCGATCGCCGCACGATTTGCGGAAAATAATAGTGAGCTTACTGATTTTATAAAAGAATGCCGTAAGCTAGGTACCAGTGAAGAGGCAATGGAAAAAGCCGAAAAGAAAGGCTTCAAACTTGATCTGAATATGAAGCACCCTTTTGATGAGGGCTTAAACCTTCCGGTATATGTCGCCAATTTTGTTTTGATGGAATATGGCACCGGGGCCGTGTTTGGCTGCCCGGCTCATGACCAACGTGATTTGGATTTCGCGAGAAAATATCAATTAAATGTACAAGCAGTGGTTATACCGAAAGGTGAAGATGCAGCGACATTCGCTGTGGATAACATTGCTTATACCGATCCGGGCATTATTGGTAATTCAGATTTTCTAAATGGCATGTCCATTAAGGAAGCAAAAGCTAAAATTATTGCC
>JAESUD010000085.1 GCA_016763335.1 Emcibacteraceae bacterium
TAAATTTTCAATAAAAGAATTTCATTTGAAATTTGATGGCGCGGTGGTGAACGCAGAAGGATCAATCAGCAATATTCGAAATGACCCGGATGTAATGATCTTGGCAGATGTTGAAAATATGCCATTGGTGAATTTAAAAACATATTGGCCACCAAGGCTTCTTAAAAACGCCAGGGTATGGATAGAGAAGAACATCACCGGAGGTATGATAACAGACGGGGTTATTAATGTTAATATACGCCCTGAAATGTGGGCTCTAGAAATACTTCCGGATGATAGTTTTATATTTAATTTTAACGTAGTCGAAGGAAGTTCACATTTTTTAAAGCCGATGCCGCAACTTACGGGCCTTACGGGTAAGGCAACATTGAGGCTCAATCATTTCCTTTTGACTGTCGAAAGCGGAAAAGTAGAAAATGTGGATATAAAAAACGGTGTGCTTCATTTTAATAATATTGCGAAAAAGGGATTGGCTATTGCCCATTTTGAACTTCCAATAAGCGGCCGCGTAGAAGAAATTCTTAAAGTAATTGATTATAAACCACTTGGTTATCCAAGTCTTTACGGTATAAAGCAAGATAGTATTCTAGGTGATGCTGAAACACTGCTTACACTCGATTTTCCGCTGATTAAAGAACTGAAAATAAAAGATGTTTCATTCGATGTTCAAGCAGAAATTGCTCAGCTTTATATCCCAAAACTTTCAGATTCCCTTTCATTATCAAACGGTGAAATGTCCTTGTCTGTTAATAGAGACGGCATTACATCAAACGGAAAAATCATTCTAAACGGCGTAGGTTTTACGGCGCAATGGCAAGAAGACTTTACAAAAACCAAAGAGTACCCAACAACTTATATCATAGAAGGCGATGTTGAAGGTGATGAATGGAACAATTTATTATTACCGTTTGAACCTTATGTGAGTGGCCCTGCACATGCAAGCCTTACACTTTATGGTAAAGGAGCAGGGCTTAAAATTGGTGCCGGTCGTTTTGATTTAAAGGATAGTAGAATAGAGTTTGAACCAATTGGCTGGGTTAAAGAACATAACGATATTGCATCCGCCGATTTTACTCTTGAATTTGAAGAAAATGGCATTATCAACGTTAATGATATTGTTTTTAAGTCGGAAGGATTGGATAGCGAAATTTCACTGGTTTATGACGGCGAGCGTGCCTCTCGACTATATGTCGAAAACCTTAAAATGCCGGATAATGATTTTTCAAGTCTTTTTGAATGGGACCAGGAAAACGAACTCTATCAGGTATCTATAAAAGGCGAACAGTTTAATGCGGTTCCGATCATGGATATTGTCTTAAATCCTACGGTAGAGGGCGAAGAAGCAGACCTTCCCGATTTTAACCTCGCCGGATCGGTAGCTAATGTGATGATGTATAATGACGTGGTAATGCAGGAAACGACTGTGCTTACAGGTTATATAGCGAACGAAGTAATAGATTTTGGCTATAGTGGTAAATGGGATGAGGACAGGAGACTTTCCATAATAATCGCTAGTGGTGAAGACGCATCAGCCCCTCAAAGATTGACACTTGATACGAATGATGCCGGGCAGGCGCTGCGTGCTCTGGATTTTTTCACCAGTGGTGATCAGGGTGATCTGCTTATAAATGCAGATATGATTAGGCAGGAAAAAGGTTATGCAATGACCGGCACGATTAAAGCCGGCGATTTTTCAGTTGCAAATTCCAAGGCTTTTAGTGAACTTTTAAAAGAAAAAGAATTTGTTAAAGCGCAAGAAGAACTGGAAAAAAATGGCCTTTCATTTTCGAGTTTTGAAGGTGATTTCAAGCAATATGACGATATTTTCACTATCAAATCCGGTAGTGCAAAAGGTCCGACTCTCGGGGTAACGTTGGACGGGTTTGTTGACCAGAAATATGATGAGATATCACTAGATGGTACAATAATCCCTGCTTATGGTCTCAATAGTTTCTTAAGCAACATTCCAATCCTTGGCACTATTATTGCTGGCGGTAAAGGCGAGGGAGTATTTGCCGCGACCTATAATATGAAGGGGACCATTGATGATCCGCAGGTAAGCATCAATCCTCTTATGGCTCTTGCTCCCGGAATATTCCGTAAAATATTTGGCGCTATCGGTGGTGGACGTAACAAACCAACCGCTCGAGAAGAGGCCGAAAAAACACAAGACGAACAACCGGGGATAATACCACCTGTTGAGTGAAAGAAATAAGTTAAATTAGACCACTGCGCTTTCAAGCATTGTAATGGTGCCATTATTTGCATCAATTTTAACGTTACAACCAATTGGCATAGTACGTTTTTCAGGAATGTGGCCGAACATAGCGCCTATGAATGTAGGTTTTGCGGCTCGAGCGCAATGTTGTTCCAAAATATCCATTAAGCTGAAATCGCCATAACCGCCATCTGTACCAACATCGGTCATGCCGCCAAATACGATGCCGGCACACTCATCTAAATGTCCACCGAGCGCGAGTTGGGTCAGCATACGGTCAACTCTATATATATTTTCACCAATTTCTTCGATCATTAAAACCTTGTCTTTGATTTTGGGAAAATATGGTGTGCCTTGAACGGCTGTTAACACGCTTAAGTTACCGCCAACCAATTGTCCCTCGGCGACGCCTGCAACAATTGTTTGGGTTCTGTTTTTGCGAACAGTCAGATACTCACCTTTATTTTGTGGGTTTATCATATTTTGGGCTTTAGCATCAAAAAGTATTTCGCGGACATTTTGCGCGCTAAAACGGCTCCATGCGCTTCCTGCCGTTGGACCGTGGAAGGTCATTAGGTTTGTTTTAAGGTTTATGGCGTTGAGTAACGCTGTGATATCGCTATATCCCAGTAAAATTTTTGGGTTTGCAGCAATCAGATCATAATCCAGAAAAGGAAGTATCCGCGACGCCCCCCAACCACCTTTTAGGGCGATGATCGCTTTAACTTCATTATCTGCAAATGCTTTGTTAACCTCAGCAGCCCTTATTTCGTCTTCAGCAGGAAAATAACCAAACCTTGTCAGCGTATAACCCGAAACTTTAACCTTTAGGCCAAGCGCCTCAAGCGATTCAATAGACAGCTGTAGGCGGAGTTTGTTATATTCAACACCGGCAGGGGAAATGATCATAATCGTATCGCCCGCTTTTAATCTTTCGGGTTTGATCACGGTCTTGCTTTGAGCGAGGGCTGGGGAGGAATTGCAAGCCATTGCAATTGCCGCTGTACCTGTAATGCTGGCTGTTAAAATTTCACGTCTGCTTAATTTTATCATTTTAGGTCCCCTGTTTAGGTTATTTTGGCTGAATTAAAATATGACGTTTTTTGCCAGCGGAAAGTTTAATATTGCCCTGATCATTTAAATGTTCAAGTGACACATTCATTTCACCGTCAGTGATTTTTTCATCATTTAACTTGGCACCGCCCTGTTTAATGAGACGTCTTACTTCACCTTTTGATTTTCCGAGTCCGGCAGTAACATAAAGATCAGATACTGAAATTCCGGCTTCAAGCTCAGACTTTGCCACATCAATAGTCGGCAGGTCGGCCCCGAGTGAGCGATCTTCAAAGGCTTTTTTTGCGGTTTCTTCTGCTTTTTTTGCCGCTTCTGCACCGTGAAGTAATGTGGTTGCTTCGTTGGCGAGAATTTTCTTGGCTTCGTTTATTTCCTGTCCTTCGAGTGCGGCTAGGCGTCTTACTTCATCCATGGGAAGTTCGGTGAATAATGCGAGGAAGCGACCGACATCGGCGTCGGCAGTATTGCGCCAAAATTGCCAGAAATCATAACTTGAGCATAATTCTTCGTTGAGCCAAACGGCACCAGATGCCGTTTTGCCCATTTTGGCACCACTTGCCAAGGTAATCAGCGGCGTTGTCAGGCCGAACACTTCTTTTCTATCCATGCGGCGGTTAAGTTCGACACCGTTGATAATATTACCCCATTGATCTGAACCACCAAGTTGCATGGCGCAACCTTCGCGGCGTTGAAGTTCTAGAAAGTCATATGCTTGCAGGATCATATAGTTAAATTCAAGGAAGGTTAGCGGCGTTTCTCGATCAAGTCGCTTTTTAACGCTTTCAAAGGTCAGCATGCGATTAATGGTGAAATGCGGACCAACTGTGCGCAGAAGATCAATATATTGTAGCTTATCAAGCCAGTCGGCATTATTAGGCATGATGGCATCTGATGGGCCGTCGCCAAAATCGAGATATTTTTAAAGACGCTTTTAATGCCTTCCATATTTTCGTTGATTTTATCATAAGTTAA
>JAESUD010000086.1 GCA_016763335.1 Emcibacteraceae bacterium
CAATTTTATAATCTGCCTGCTGTTGCCAATATTGGTGGCCCGGCGCACCGGACGCTGTCCGATAAACATTTGATGTTGGTAAATATTCATTTAATTGACGAAATTTATCATTTACTTGCTCAATAGTCTGAGCATGCGAACTCGCAATAATAACTATTGCCCCTAATATTCCCAAAAATGTAGATTTTAATTTCAACATGGTTGAACCTCCCTTACATAAGCTAATGCTTTATTATTTTATGAAAGGGATACTATATATTATTACAGTCTTAGTCCAGCGGGCTTTTAATCAACATTAACCAGATGATTTATAGGACCACAGCCGCTGCCAAACTCTGGTGCTTGTTCAAGGGCTTTATGTACATAACTATGAGCACGTGCCACCGCTTCTTCAAGTGTAAGGTTCTGTGCTATCCCTGTGGCGATTGCAGATGCCAAAGTGCAGCCAGTACCGTGGTTATTTTTTCCCGGCACTCTTAATGATGAAAATATTTTTTCTGAATTTTGTGTTACCAAAATATCCGTTAAAATATCGCCTTTTAAATGCCCGCCTTTAATTAAAACCGCATTTGGCCCCATTTTAAGAAGAATATCGGCAGCACGGCGCATATCATCAATATTTTTCAGAAGTTCAGTGCCCGTTAACTTGGCAGCCTCAGCAAGATTTGGGGTCAGAACAGTCGTTTTTGGCAAAATTTCACTGATCATAGCGTTAACACTATGGGGCTTAAGAAGCATATGACCACTGGTTGACATCATAACTGGGTCGACAATAAGGGGAATATTTTTGCCGTAACTTTTAAGTGCATCACTTACGCTCAAAATAATATCCGGCGACATGAGCATGCCGGTTTTAATGGCATCGGCCCCGATATCACCGAGTACAGATAAAATTTGCGCCTTAACAATATGCGCAGGAATAGGGAAAACTTCACTGACCATATTTGTGTCCTGCACGGTGATTGCCGTTATTGAGGACATGGCATAGGCCCCTAGTGCAGATATGGTTTTAATATCAGCCTGAACACCAGCACCGCCGCTGGAATCAGAACCTGCTATGGTTAAGACCTTGCCTTTCATGGGCTAATTGCTTTGCACACTTGCTTGAACTGATGCAATAATATCATTCACTACAGTGGTGATCAATTTGTCATCAGGCCCTTCAGCCATAACCCGGATAAGGGGTTCTGTGCCTGATTTTCGAATTACGATCCGGCCATTTCCATTAAGGCTACTTTCGCCGTCACTTATGGCCTGCTTCACATGTTTGCTTTCAAGTGGATCATCACCTTCAGAATATCTGATATTTTTAAGAAGCTGTGGGTATGGCTCAAACGATTTAAAGAGATTACTGACCGGACGACCTTTTTCAGTAAGAACGGCTAATA
This sequence comes from Emcibacteraceae bacterium, assembly GCA_016763335.1. Classification (GTDB taxonomy): domain Bacteria; phylum Pseudomonadota; class Alphaproteobacteria; order Sphingomonadales; family Emcibacteraceae; genus Pseudemcibacter. Next base: position 1,389 of record JAESUD010000086.1, read on the forward strand.
CCTGTAACGCTGCGACAAGGCCGTCACCGGTCGTGTTAAAATCACTTAATACGATATGCCCTGATTGTTCGCCGCCAATATTACAGCCTAATTTTTGCATTGCCGCAACCACATAACGGTCGCCAACTTGTGTACGTTCAAGACGCAAACCTATTGTTTCCATATATTGTTCAAGACCAAGGTTAGACATGATCGTTGCTACCAGCGCATCACCTTTTAAACGACCATTCTGATGCCAATGAGTTGCGATGGTTGCCATAACCTGATCACCATCAATAATTTTACCTTTTTCATCACAAATAATTAGTCGGTCCGCATCACCATCTAGGGCTATGCCAATATCGGCACGGGTCTCAACAACTTTTTTACACATGGTTTCTGGTTTGGTTGACCCACACTCAGCATTAATATTTACACCATTTGGTTCTGTGCCGATGGTAATCACCTCGGCTCCAAGTTCCCATAATACACTTGGCGCGGTTCTATAAGCAGCACCATTGGCACAATCGAGCACAATCCGTAGTCCATCAAGACGAAGATGTTTGGGAAAAGTGTTTTTAGCAAATTCAATATAACGGCCCACAGCATTATTCAACCGCTGAGCACGGCCAAGATTTTCGGACGAGACCAGATGCGCATCGTAGCCATTATCCATTTTGCTTTCAATTTCAAGCTCAATTTCATCAGAAAGTTTATTACCATCATGATCAAATAATTTAATGCCGTTATCCTGAAACGGATTATGTGATGCTGATAACATTACCCCGAGGTCGGCGCGTAATGAACGGGTGAGCATTGCCACAGCCGGCGTTGGCATAGGACCAAGAAGGATTACATCCATCCCCATAGAAATGAAACCAGACGTTAGTGCCGGTTCAAGCAGATAACCGGAAAGACGGGTGTCTTTGCCAATAACAACACGGTGCTGATGATCGCCCCTTGTAAAATGACGGCCCGCGGCCATGCCAACACGCATGGCAATTTCTGCTGTCATTTTTCCTTCGTTCGCTGTACCGCGTATCCCGTCAGTTCCAAAATATTTTCTTGTCATTGTTATCTTTTCTTAAATTTGGGAAATTAACTATACCTGATTAATAGCATCAGTATGTTAATAGAACCTGAATATTCAAAAAAATTGATTTAGTTATACCATATTTTTAATGGATGGCATACCAAACAGAAAGTGCTTGCTTTGTTTGTGCCACGTCATGAACCCGGATTATCTGCGCCCCTTGGTCCAAGCATGTTAAAGCTGCCGCTATAGAACCAGGGAACCTATTTTCTGCTGCACCTTCGCCTGTTATCTCACCGATAAAACTTTTTCGAGAAACGCCAATCAAAAGCGGTACGCCAAGGCCATGAAAAATTGCTAAATTAGCTAAAATATTCAAGTTATGAGAAAGTGTTTTTCCAAACCCAATGCCGGGATCAATAATGATTTTATTTTTTGCAATACCCGCCTCTAAACAAAAATTAATTTGGGCTTCCAGATAATCATAAATATCAAGTAATACATCATTATATTTCGGGCTATCCTGCATAATATCTGGCGTACCCTGAGCATGCATCAAGATAACAGGCACTCCGCACTTCTTGACAATCTTGATACTTTCCGGGTCATGAGAGAGGGCGCTGACATCGTTTATTATATGGACGCCGTCTGAGATTGCCTTTTCCATTACTTCAGAATTTCTGCTGTCAATTGAAAGGGGGATTTTCAAGTCATTGAGTTCTTTAATAACAGGAATGACACGATGTTTTTCTTCATCAATTGAAACTGGTTTAGCACCGGGTTTTGTCGACTCGCCGCCAATATCAATAATCTCTGCACCCGCTAAAACCATTTCTCTTGCGTGGGAAATAGATTTTTCAATATCATGATATTGCCCACCATCGGAAAAACTATCCGGCGTAACATTAAGAACTCCCTGAATAATGGGTTTATTCCAGTTCAGTTCCAATCCATTCGCCAATTTTAGTACCGGACGCTTACTTTCAATGTTATGAAGCAGCCTTATAATATCATTTCGTACATCATAAGAACTAGCCTCAAGATATGACGGTAAATCTGCAACAGAAATAATCTCTTCTTTTATATCATCAACCGAGCGTATTATTACTTTTAACGTTGAAAAATAAATGCTTCCGCTGGCAATTTTTTTAAAATTTTCACAAGATACAGTTAAGCCCTTGAGTAAACCCAGAGGCTGAACATAAATTTTATTGATGACCCTATCATTGGACATCGGTCTGCTTAACTTTCTGTAACCGGGTCAGAGCCAATATTATCGTTATTGCCTTTTGATTTTTTTGTTGGCGGTACAGAACCCGTTGGAGCTTGCCCTTCTTTGTCATCATCATCAACATCCTTTTGAATTGACTTGCCAGCAAGAAGATCTTTTATTTCTTCACCACTGAGCGTTTCATATTCAAGAAGTCCTTTTCCGAGTACATGCAGATCATCAAGATTATCTGTCAGTATTTTTTTCGCTTTTTTATAGGCCCCATCAACAAGCGCGCGAATTTCTTCGTCAATAATTTTTGCCGTATCATTGGAAATATTCTGACTCTGGGTAACCGAATGACCCAAGAATATTTCCTGCTGGTTTTCGCCATATTCAAGCGGGCCCAATTTATCACTCATGCCCCACTGGGTCACCATAGCACGGGCCAACTTAGTGGCATATGATATATCGGAAGACGCACCGGATGCGACCTTGTCATAACCAAAGATAATTTCTTCCGCTACCCGTCCGCCCATGGCAACCGCCAGGTCCGCGTGCATTTTCTCGCGGCTTTGTGAAAGTTGATCATGTTCTGGAAGGCGCATAACCATACCAAGTGCACGGCCGCGGGGAATAATAGTCGCCTTATGAATAGGGTCAGATGCCGGTGAGTGAATTGCAACAAGGGCATGACCACCTTCATGATAGGCCGTAAGCTTTCGTTCCTCTTCACGCATGACCATAGAACGCCTTTCGGGTCCCATCATCACTTTATCTTTGGATTGTTCGAAATCTTCCATAGACACAACACGCTTGCCTTTTCTTGCCGCAAGCAATGCCGCTTCATTGACGAGATTTGCGATATCCGCACCGGAGAAACCCGGTGTTCCCCGTGCAATCACACGTGGTTCAACATCAGCAGCAAGTGGCACTTTTTTCATATGAACTTTAAGAATCTTCTCACGACCCAAAATATCCGGATTTGACACAACAACCTGACGGTCAAATCTTCCCGGACGAAGGAGTGCCGGATCTAGAACATCAGGGCGGTTTGTCGCCGCAAGAATGATAACGCCTTCATTTTCTTCAAAGCCGTCCATTTCAGCAAGAAGCTGGTTCAGGGTTTGCTCGCGTTCATCATTACCGCCGCCAAGTCCGGCACCACGGTGGCGACCAACGGCATCGATTTCATCAATGAAAATAATGCACGGGGCATTATTTTTCCCTTGTTCAAACATATCGCGAACACGGCTCGCACCAACGCCTACAAACATCTCCACGAAATCTGATCCACTTATGCTAAAGAAGCTAGAATCGGCCTCGCCGGCTATAGCCTTGGCGAGCAGGGTTTTCCCTGTGCCCGGCGCGCCCACCATTAGGATGCCCTTGGGAATGCGGCCGCCAAGTCTCTGGAATTTTTTCGCGTCCTTGAGGAAGTC
>JAESUD010000087.1 GCA_016763335.1 Emcibacteraceae bacterium
ATCGTTTTAGATATGTATACGGAGAAAATGGGGCGAGTGACGGGGATTGAACCCGCGACTTCCAGAATCACAATCTGGCGCTCTAACCAACTGAGCTACACCCGCCACAAGGAATGTAGTGATAAAGTGAAGTCCTTTTAAGGTTTCCATCGTTAAGCGTCAAGTAGGATTATGACAATTTTGTAATTCTTGCGTTATATTCTTTTAAATGACCATTTTTTTAACGTCTGCCTAATTAATAGGCAACGCATGAATAAATATTAATCATCAGCCAATTCAACAGTTTTTACAATCCCTAAAAAAATACAGTTCCTCGCCATTTTACAAAATTGGCACACTTAATGCTTATAGGGTTAATGAACAAAATAGCCCCCGAATTTTATAGGCAGAAAATATTATGAAAAAAATTGAAGCTATTATTAAACCGTTTAAACTTGATGAAGTAAAAGAAGCACTTCATGAAGTTGGCCTTAGCGGCATCACCGTTATTGAAGCCAAAGGGTTTGGTCGACAAAAAGGACATACGGAACTCTACCGTGGTGCCGAATATGTTGTCGATTTTCTACCAAAGGTAAAAATTGAAATTATTTTGGAAGACAAGCTTGTTGAACGCGCCGTGGAGGCCATACAGCAAGCCGCCAAAACCGGACGCATCGGAGACGGTAAGATTTTCATAAGTAATATAGAAGAAGCAATCCGCATCAGAACCGGTGAAACCGGCGATGACGCAATCTAACAATTAAGACCATTATTAATAACTAATCAGTAAATTTAGGAAAAAAAATGTCAGACGTAAAAAAAGTTCTCGATCTTATCAAAGATGAAGAAATTGAATATGTAGATCTTCGTTTTACAGATACAAAAGGTAAAATGTATCATTTGAGCATGTGTGCCGATGTTGTAAATGAAGATATGTTTGAAGAAGGCGTTATGTTTGACGGTTCATCAGTACCAGGATGGAAAACAATTAATGATAGTGACATGATCCTTCAGCTTGATCCTTCTACTGCCACTATGGACCCTTTTTACGGTCAACCAACAATTGCTATATTCTGTTCAATCGTTGAACCGGCTACTGGTGAAGGTTATGGCCGCGACCCACGCTCGACAGCAGAGCGCGCAGAAGCCTATTTGAAATTTACAGGAATTGGTGACACAGCCTATTTTGGGCCAGAACCTGAGTTTTTCATGTTTGATGATGTAAAATATAATGTTGATTATGCAAGTGCTGGTTATTCACTTAGCGACGAGCAAACACCAATGAAATCCGGTCAAAATATCGAAGGCGGCAACAAAGCTCATCGCGCCGGTATTACAGGCAACTATTTTGCCTTGGAACCATATGACAGATGCCAAGATATTCGTAGTGAAATGGTGTCAATCATGAAAGAATGTGGCCTGCCAATGGATAAGCACCATCAGGAAGTGGCCCCTTCGCAGCACGAACTTGGACTAACATACGGAACATTACTTGAAACGGCTGAACGCGTTCAGCTTTATAAGTATATCACGCATCAGGTTGCTCGCGCTTACGGCAAAACCGCAACATTTATGCCAAAACCAATCGCGCAGGATAATGGTTCAGGAATGCATGTGCATATGTCCATCTGGAAAGATGGAAAACCACTCTTTGCTGGTAACAGTTATGCTGACCTTTCAGAAACCTGCCTTTATTATATTGGCGGCATTATCAAGCATGCCAAAGCCATTAACGCATTCACAAACCCGTCAACGAATAGCTATAAGCGTCTAGTCCCGGGTTTTGAAGCACCGGTTTTACTTGCTTATTCCGCCCGCAACCGTTCTGCATCTTGCCGCATTCCTTTTTCAACAAGTCCATCCGGCAAACGTGTTGAAGTTCGCTTCCCTGATCCAACGGCTAATCCGTATCTTGCTTTTTCAGCACTTATGATGGCTGGCCTTGACGGAATTGAAAATAAAATTCACCCAGGCGATGCAATGGATAAAGACCTTTACGCGTTACCACCGGAAGAATTAAAACAGGTTCCACAGGTTGCGTCATCACTTGCAGAGGCCCTTGACGCCCTTGACGGTGACCGTGAATTCCTTAAAAAAGGCGATGTGTTTTCTGATGATCAGATCGATGCATATATTGATCTTAAGAGAGAAGACATACAGAAACTTGACATGACCCCTCACCCGGTTGAATTTGAAATGTATTATTCATCATAAACCAGACAATAATTATATGTTTTTGTAAGCCTGTGCATTCATTGCATGGGCTTATTTTTTTGAGGGTAAATCTATACGTTAACCTTTATGCAAGAATATGTTGCAATAATAAATTTATAAATTGGTTCAAAAATATTTAAAAGATTATATATAATGGGTATTCAGAATATAGATTATATAAAGTATCAGAAGCTCGTTTCAGGGAAAAATATTAATCCCCAAACTTTGCTTGCGACAGATTACCTGAACCATTTCAATGAAATACATATGTTGCTTGGTATGCTCGCTGACATGCCTGATTGCCTTGAAGATATTCAAGAGTGGAAAGCCTTAACTTATCAAGAACATTTTAAATATAGCATTTTTCAAGATAAAGACTTGGCTATCGAAGCTTATAATCATTCACCGGAAAAATACAAAACTCCTTTTGAGGACTGCGTTTTAGCAATGGATGAACTATTACTCAATACAATTTCAGTTGTCGAAAATACCCTTAATGAAAACCAAATAACTGAATTGAACTCTATCATAAAAAATTACACCCCAAAAATGGAAAAGATGATTGAGAAATGTTCTTCCATCATAAACAGTCAAGAAACCACGGCACAACAAAATGTAATAGATGACTATTTCGAAGACGACACGGCTGAAACTGACGCCAATAGTCAAGATGCCATTGATGACCTTTTTAATTGAGTCGTATGAGTTAATTCATTAAATTACGACTTTTGTCGCAAAATCCGAACCATTAATCGCAATTTTGAATACATTCCAATAGAATTTATAATATATAAAATTCAGATACTTATTTATTTATTTAATATGTTGCCAATATAAT
>JAESUD010000088.1 GCA_016763335.1 Emcibacteraceae bacterium
GCCAACATTGCAATCGGCTGATCTGTGGCGTGAAAGCGGGCGCTATGATGATTACGGCAAAGAAATGCTGCGGATCACCGACCGCCACGGGCGCGACATGCTGTATGGGCCGACCAATGAAGAACTGATTACGGATATTTTTCGCGGCGCGGTCAATTCATATAAAGATTTGCCAAAAACATTATACCATATTCAATGGAAATTCCGCGATGAAGTGCGCCCGCGTTTTGGTATTATGCGGGGCCGCGAGTTTTTGATGAAAGATAATTATTCTTTTGATCTTGATTTTGAGGCTGCGAAAGAAAGCTATAACAAAATGTACGTTGCTTATCTTCGTACTTTTGCGCGCCTTGGCCTTGTGGCTATTCCGGTGCGGGCGGATGCGGGGGCGATTGGCGGTGATCTTAGCCATGAATTCCAAATTCTTGCTGATACTGGTGAAAGCACGCTTTATTACGATAAAGACATTGAAAATTTTGATCTGTCGAGCCTGATCGGCGATATTGATGATGAAACTCTGGCCAAACTACAAAGCTATTACGCCATGGAAGAAGAAAAACATGATCCGGATAATTGCCCTGTGGCCCCAGAAAACCTGAGGACAGCAAAAGGCATTGAAGTCGGTCATATATTCTATTTCGGCAAAAAGTATTCTGAAAGCATGGGCGCTAAAGTCACCGGACCTGACGGTAAAGACGTCGAAGTTGAAATGGGTTCGTACGGCATTGGTGTTTCTAGGCTAGTTGGGGCATTAATTGAAGCAAATCACGATGATAACGGCATTATCTGGCCGGAAGCGGTGGCGCCTTATAAAGTGGGCATCATCAATCTCCGTTTTAAAGATGAGAATTGCACAGCCGCTTGTGATGATCTTTACCAGAAAATGCAGGATCGTGGCATAGAGGTTCTTTATGATGACCGTGATGCGGGGGCAGGGGCTAAGTTTGCTAATATGGATCTTATTGGTTTACCGTGGCAGGTTATTGTTGGTCCAAAAGGACTTGAAAAAGGCGTATACGAACTTAAAAACCGCCGCACCGGTGACCGTGTGGAACTTAGTGAACAAGAGCTACTTGAAAAATTAGGATAATATATGTTCAGAGGGTATGAGTGGAAAATTGCGCTCAAATATTTAAGCATCAGAGGGCATGACGGATTTGTAACTGTTATTGCGCTATTTTCACTCTTCGGGATTTTTCTTGGTGTTGGTGCTCTTGTTGTTACCATGTCGGTAATGGGCGGATTTCGCGAAGAGCTTCTTGGTAAGGTCATAGGCTTTAACGGCCATGTGCTTTATCAGCCATTTGGCGGTAAAATGAGTGATTATGATGCGGCCGTAGATAATCTTAGTACCGTTAAAAATGTTGTTCGTGTAAGGCCTATACTCGAAGGGCAAGCCATGGCCATGATGGGTGATAATGGTACATTTGCCCTTGTGCGCGGTATAAAAGCCGAAGACCTAAGGTCGCAGGCCTTGGTTTCTGATAATATTGTACTTGGCAGCCTCGATAAATTTGGTGACGGTGATGATGATATTGTCATTGGCCAGAGATTAGCGGAAAGATACAATCTTGAAATTGGCAGTGATCTAACGCTTATGACACCGCGCGGACGGGTGACCGCTTTTGGAACCGTGCCGCGAATTCAACAATTTACCGTTATCGCGATATTTGAGGTTGGTGAATATAATTACGATTCAAATTACTTTTTTGTCCCGCTTGATGTAGCGCAAACCTATTTTCAATATGGTGATCAGGTTGGCGCGCTTGAGGTGACATTAACGCATGCAGATTTGGTAACAGAAACATACCCCGAGCTATCGCAAAGAATAGTTGATGCCGGTATGGCGGGAAGGATTATTGACTGGCAACAATTAAACCGGTCGTTTTTTAATGCTTTGCAAATTGAACGAAATGCCATGTTCATTATTCTTTCATTGATAATAGTGGTGGCCGTATTCAATGTGATATCAACGATGATTATGCTGGTAAAAAGCAAAACGCGTGATATTGCTGTGCTGCGAACCATGGGGGCATCGCGTTCATCTATAACGCGAATTTTCTTTATTATTGGCTCAAGTATTGGGTTTTTAGGAACTTTCTTTGGCGTGGTCGGTGGGGTATATCTTGCCAATCATCTGCAATGGGTTGTGGATTTGATAGAACAAATGACGGGGACAGTTGTTTGGGATGCGGAGACGCGTTTTATTTCAGAAATTCCATCAAATATTGATAATTCAGAGGTGATGGCCATTACAATAGTTGCGTTAACTCTTTCATTGCTGGCGACGATTTTTCCGGCCATCAGAGCGGCTAATACTGACCCAGTGAAGGCGCTTAAATATGAGTAATATTATTGAGTTATCGAATATTTATAAAAGCTTTGATCAGGGCGTACATCATCTTGAGATTTTGAAAGGCATTGATCTTACCATTGCGAGCAGCGAAATGGTTGCGCTTGTTGGTGCGTCTGGTGCTGGTAAGTCTACATTGCTTCATATCATGGGATTACTTGAACGGGCCGATGACGGTGAAGTATTGATGTCGGGCATTCCCACCAAGGATTTGACCGATATTAAGCGAACAAAAATCCGTCGCCACGAGATTGGTTTTGTATACCAGTTTCATAATCTTTTGCCGGATTTTGATGCGATTGACAATGTGATCATGCCACAATTAATTGCGGGAACATCGAAAAAAATTGCCCTAGAGCGCGCAAAAGAACTTCTTGCAAAAATGGGACTTGAGGACCGCATGGAACATCGCCCGGGCGAGCTTTCCGGCGGTGAACAGCAACGAGTAGCTATTGCGCGTTCACTTGCGAACCGCCCAAGATTAATTCTGGCGGATGAACCCACGGGAAACCTTGATGAAAAGACCGGAAACGGTGTTATGGATATTTTGCTTGAGTTATCAAAAGAAGAAGGAATTTCAGCATTAATTGCCACTCATAATACTAATCTGGCCCAAAGAATGGACAGGATCATAAGTTTGAAAAACGGGATTGTTCAGGATAATATTTAATTTGCCGGTTAATTTTTGGGAATAATAAAAAGGGTGTAATCATGTTGGATATAACAGAATTGAATTTTATCGCTATTTTATTGGCGGCTGTTGCAAAATTTTTGGTCGGTGGGTTATGGTTTTCTAAACCGCTTTTTGCGGGCATCTGGCTTAAAGAAATTAACCTGAAAATGGAAGACTTGGGCAGTCCTAAAAATGCTCTGCTTATTGGATTCGCCCTTAGCTTGTTAATTTCTTTCTCATTTGCAATTTTACTTCAGATGTTGGCCCTTGATTTAAGGTCAAGTCTTGCTGTGGCTGTGATCATTGCCATCGGTATCACATCGGCGCAGGTTGGCCTTTCTTTTGCGTTTGAAGGCAGGTCTTTGAAATTATTTTTAATTTATGCAACACAATCAGTTGCTGAATTTGTCGCAGTGGTATTAGTATTAACTTTAATGTGACGAAATAGAAGATGTGACGAAATAGAAAAAACATAAATGCCTGACAAAAAGCAATTCATTCACCTTAGACTGCATTCTGCCTATTCACTGGCCGAAGGTGCGGTGCATGTTAAAGATATGGCCAAGCATTGTATCGGTAATAAAATGCCGGCGGTGGCCATTACCGATACCAATAACTTATTTGGGGCGCTCGATGCATCATTAAACTTGCCCCCTAAAGGTATTCAGCCGATTATCGGTTGCACAATTGCAATCCGCCATACCGCAGCAGAGAGTGATATACATCAACGTGCCCCGGAACCGGGGTGGTTGGTGTTGCTGGCACAGACACAGGCTGGCTATGAAAATCTCATGATATTGGTGAGTAATGCTCATCTAAAATCAGATGCCGCTGAAGCACCGCAAATCGGTATTAAGGATCTTGAAGGATATACGGGCGATCTTATATGCCTTAGTGGTGGTGTTGATGGTCCGGTGGGTAAGTATCTTCAGGATAATGATGCGGAAAAAGCAGAGGACTGCGTTAAATATTTAAACAGTCTATTCGCGGGTCGGTTTTATATGGAATTAGCCCGTCACGGGCTATCCATTGAAGATAGGTTTGAAGAGACGTTTATTGATTTTGCCTATAAATTTGATATTCCGCTCGTGGCAACAAATCAGGTATTCTTTCCGAATCGTAAAATGTATGAAGCTCACGACGCGCTGCTCTGTATTGCTGCCGGCACCTATGTCGATCAATCAGACCGGCGTAAGGAAACACCAGAACATTATTTTAAATCAACTGCTGAAATGGTTGAGCTTTTTAAGGATATTCCAGAAGCGATTGATAATACGGTGGTTATCGCCAAGCGCTGCGCATTTAAAGTGCCAACCATTGATCCAATATTACCGAGCTTTACCATTGATGAAACTATGGACGAAGTGGAGAGCCTTGGAAAAGTTGCCAAGGAAGGCTTGGATATAAGACTAAACCGCCATGTTTATCTTGAGGAAAAAGACCCGGAAAAACGTGAAGCTATTGCTAAACCTTATTATGAGCGTCTTGATTATGAGCTTGGTATTATCAACAAAATGGGTTTTCCCGGTTATTTCCTGATCGTTGCGGATTTTATTGAATGGTCAAAAGATCATGATATTCCAGTAGGGCCAGGTCGTGGTTCCGGTGCGGGTTCGGTTGTGGCGTGGGCTCTTAAAATTACCGACCTTGATCCGCTTAAATTTGGACTATTGTTTGAGCGGTTTTTGAACCCTGAACGGGTATCTATGCTTGACTTTGATATTGATTTTTGTCAGGACAAACGTGAACTCGTGATTAAATATGTTCAGGATAAGTACGGGCATGATCAGGTGGCGCAAATTATCACATTCGGTAAATTGCAAGCGCGTGCTGTGGTGCGGGATGTAGGGCGCGTTTTGCAAGTGCCCTATATGCAGGTGGATAGATTATCAAAACTAATCCCGAGCAATCCGGCAAACCCCATGACCCTTTCCGAGGCGATTGAAAGCGAGAAAAAATTACGCGAAGAGATTAACAATGATAAAAAAACATCTCATCTCATTGATATTGCCCTGCAATTAGAAGGACTTTTCCGCCACGCGTCAACCCATGCGGCGGGTGTGGTTATTGGTGATCGGCCGCTTAATCAATTGGTGCCGCTATATCGCGACCCGCGTTCCGATATGCCGGTCACACAATTTAATATGAAATTTGTTGAGCAAGCGGGTTTGGTAAAGTTTGACTTTCTTGGCCTTAAAACCCTGACAGTGCTGAAAAAGGCAGTGGAAAACATTGCCAAGCGTGATATTGAAATTGATATTGAAAATGTACCATTAGATAACCAGCCTTCATATGACATGATGTGTGCTGGTAATACAGTTGGTGTATTTCAGCTTGAAAGCTCAGGAATGCAAAGCGTTCTGGTAAGTCTGAAGCCGGATAAGTTTGAAGATATTATTGCGGTGGTAGCCCTTTACCGGCCGGGGCCGATGGATAATATTCCCCGTTACATTGCCTGTAAACATGGTGAACAGGAACCGGATTACCTTCATCCGTTGCTTGAAGAAATTCTGACCGAAACATACGGGGTTATTATTTACCAAGAACAGGTAATGCAAATTGCCCAAATTCTTGCCGATTATTCCCTTGGTGATGCGGATATTCTTAGACGTGCTATGGGTAAGAAAATTGTTGCGGAAATGGATGCGCAACGTACCCGATTTCAGGACGGGGCGGATAAAAAAGGCGTTGATCCCAAACAGGCTGCGGGAATATTTGATCAAGTGGCGAAATTCGCCGGTTATGGATTTAATAAAAGCCATGCCGCTGCTTATGCGCTTGTCTCGTATCATACTGCCTATTTAAAAGCGAATTATTCAGCTGAGTTTATGGCGGCGATTATGACGCTTGATTTGGCAAATACGGATAAGCTTCACATATTTAAACAGGAACTTACCAGTTTAGGTATTCCTGTGTTGCCGCCGGATATAAATTTATCCGGTGTGGAGTTTGCCGCTGAAATTATTGAAGGTGAAAATGATCAAGATAAGACGGGCGGCGCGCTTGGTGATGGCCTGCTGCGCGGGGTGCGTTACGGGCTTGCGGGATTAAAAAATGTTGGTGTAGCGGCAATGGAAAGCCTGATCGAAGAACGGGAGAAAAATGGCCCGTTTAAAGACTTGCCTGATTTTTGTAACCGTGTCGATACACGCCAAATTAATAAACGCGCCCTTGAAAATCTGATAAAAGCAGGCGCGTTTGATAGTTTGATGCCAAACCGGGCTCAACTACATAGTGCCGTTGAGATGCTACTGCGACAAATGAGTTTTGCCACACAAGAACGAAATTCAAATCAAGTTAGTTTGTTCGGTGATCAGGTTGAAGAGCAGTCGATTGTTTTTCCTGACGTGAGTGACTGGGATCTTATTGAACGTCTTAAATGTGAATTGGAAGCCGTTGGTTTTTACCTTTCCGCACATCCGCTTGACGCGTATACCAGCGTTCTGGCGCGGCAGAAAGTTGTTCCGAGCACAGAAATTGAAGAACGCGCAACCGGAAGAGGCGGGTTCATAAAGCTAGCAGGTACCATTCAGGGTATAAGACGTATGAAATCGAAGCGCGGGAATGCCTATGCGTTTCTCAGTCTTTCGGATGGTTCCGGCGGTTTTGAGGTTACGCTTTTCTCTGAATTACTGGATGCGGCGGAAGATTTTCTTGGCAATGGTAATTCTGTTATTATCAGTGCAGAGGTCAAACATAGTGATGATGGTGCGCTGCGCATTACGGCCCAAGGGATTGAAACAATTGATAATGTTGCGCTGCGTACGGGTACAGGGCTTGATATTTATCTTAAGGATGATAGCAATTTAGAAGCGATTAAAGAAATTCTCAATAACCACAAAAATGGCCGTGGGCGTGTGACCTTCAAGATGAATGTGAAACACGAAGATTTTCCAGAATGTGACGCGGATATTGAACTTAAAGAGAGATATAAAATCTCCCCGGCAATAAGAAATGCGGTGGCTTCCTTAAAAGGGGTTATCGAAGCCAAAGAAATTTAAATGATTAAAAAATCACCTTTAATCGATTCTGCGTCAATTCTTGTGATTCGCGATAATATGAAAACGGGTGCGCTTGAGATATTGATGGTCAAGCGTCATAAGGATATTGCTTTCGCTGGCGGCGCATACGTTTTTCCTGGCGGTAAAGTAGACGAAGATGATTTACTGTTTGATCATAAGGACACAACATTTCCGGTAGGTTATTCTGAACTGATATACACGGCATTTCGTGAGGTTTTCGAAGAATCAGGGTTGATCATTGGGAGCAGTGAAGGGGCAATTGATTATAGGCAAGCCTTACTTGACGGGGAACTGACATTTGCTAATTTTATCAAAAAAGCAAATGTCAATTTCAGCTTTGAAAATATTGTTCCTTTCGCACGTTGGATAACACCCAAAATATATCCCAAACGGTTTGATACGAGGTTCTTTCTTGCCTGTGCCCCACAAGGACAGGACGCTTTCCCGGATTATAGTGAGATTGTAGAAGTGAAGTGGGTGGAACCACTTGAGTTTATTGATGAATTTAAAGAAGAACTCATGTTTCCTACTTTAATGAATTTAAAACTACTTGGTGAAGCATCAACTGTTCAGCAAGCTATGAGCCATGCCGAAGCGCGAAAAATCATTACGGTTGAACCAAAAATTGTGGATGGATTACGTGTGATTGACCCCGCCTCGGGTTATGGTGAAGTTGATCAAAACAATATTCATTCAGGCATTAAAACAGATGATAAATAGCTTATTGCACAATTCTTAAGAAAAGCCTTGATATCCTACACTTCAGCGTGTATTACCCGCTTACTTTCACATGCGGGTATTTGTTTATCCCCTACATATTGGGATCGACACACCGGTGTTCTTATTGAACTCAGCACCCGCAGAGGATTAACCGGAAAAGGAATTAATTATGGCTATGCCTACATTTACTATGCGCGAGCTTTTAGAAGCTGGCGTTCACTTTGGACATCAAAAACACCGTTGGAATCCACGCATGGGTGACTATATTTTTGGTGTTAAGAACAAAGTTCATATTATCAATCTATCAATTACAGTGCCGCTTCTTCACCGTGCGCTTGAGCAAATCAGAGATGTAACCGCCGCTGGTGGTCGTGTTCTTTTTGTTGGCACAAAACGTCAAGCCTCAGGTCCGATCGCTGAAGCTGCTA
>JAESUD010000089.1 GCA_016763335.1 Emcibacteraceae bacterium
GTCTTTTGCCATGGCAATACTTACGTTTTTATGCTTTCTCAATTCATAAAAAGTTTGTGCGTAATCTTCAAATCACCCATATTCAAAAGAAGAGGGGACAAATTTTGAATGGGTTAAAGGATTTCATCTTGGTGGCCGTTCACTGCTTTGGCACCGCCAGAGTTATCGTTGGAGCGCGATGGATTTTGAAAGCAACAAACGCGATGGGTATGGTGTTGACTGGCCCATTCGGTATGACGATTTAAAACCGTGGTATGACCATGTTGAAGAATTTGTCGGCATCAGCGGTACAATGGAGGGGCTAGCGCAATTGCCGGACGGTGTGTTCTTGCCGCCAATAGGCTTTAACTGCGCCGAGGAAGATTTCAGCAAGCGCATAAAAGAGCAATATGATGACCGGGTACTGATCCCGGGGCGCTGTGCTCACCTTACGGAACCAAAGAAAATTCATACTGATCTTGGACGGGGAACTTGTCAGTCACGAAACCAGTGCCAACGGGGCTGCTCGCTCGGGGCTTATTTTTCAAGCCAGTCGGCGACACTTCCTGCGGCGAGGTTAACAGGTAATCTCAATATCGTTACCGATAGCATTGTTCATAGCGTGATCTATGATGAAAAAAGCAAAAAAGCATCGGGTGTTCGGGTCATTAACAGCAAAACAAAAGAGACCACTACATATAGTGCACGGGTGATATTTTTATGTGCATCAACGTTAGGCACAGCACAAATACTGTTAAATTCAACCAGTGAGCATTTTCAAAATGGTTTTGCCAATAGCAGTGATATGGTTGGTCGTAATTTGATGGATCATTTGTGCTTTGCAGGGGCGAGCGGCGAAATTAACGGCTTTGAAGACCGTTATTATATTGGCCGTAAACCCAATAGTATATATATGCCGCGTTTTACCAATCTTGAGAGCGATGAAGAAGAATTTGTTCGTGGCTTTGCTTATCAGGGCAGTGGTCGCCGCAAGGGCTGGAAAGACAGGGTCGGTGAAAAGGGTTTCGGTGCCGAATTTAAGGAAAGCTTTAAAACACCGGGAATATGGGAAATAAACCTTGAAGGTTACGGTGAAATGTTGCCAGACGTGAATAACCGGGCCACGCTTCATAAAACCAAGAAAGACCAATGGGGGCTTGCGCAAATTCATATTGATGCGAAATTTGGCGACAATGATAAAAAAATCCGCAAGGTTATGATGGAAACTGCAGCGGATATGATGAAGAAGGCCGGACTTAGTAACGTAAAAACATTTAATACGGATGATAGCCTTGGCCTAGGCATACATGAAATGGGTACCGCACGCATGGGCTATGACCCTAAAACGTCTGTGCTTAACGGTTATAACCAATGCCATGATGTGGATAATGTGTTTATTACGGATGGCTCGGCGATGACGTCTTCGGCTTGTCAAAATCCTTCGCTGACATATATGGCCTTAACGGCGCGGGCGGTGGATTATGCCGTTACTCAAATAAAATCAAAAAAATTATAAGGGACAAAATATGGATTATTTAAATAGAAGAACATTTGTGAAATCAATCGCTGCTGCTGGACTTGCCGGTATGAGTGGCTCATTTAATGCTTTGGCGGCGGCCAGCAATATCAATGTTATGGGTAAGCTTAACAATATTTCATTGCAGCTTTATACGGTGCGTAGCCTGATGCGGGAAAATGTCGAACTAACCGTAGCTGATGTGGCAAAAATTGGCTATTCGCAGGTGGAGTTTGCGGGCTATTATGATCGTTCCGCAAGCGAAATTAAAAATATGCTTGATGAAAATGGTCTCACATCACCCTCAACTCATGTTGACCTTAACATGGTACAGGGTGATAATTTAAAAGCCCTTATTGAGTTTTCCCATACGGTTGGCCATAAATACCTTATTGTCCCTTTCTTACAACCCGAAGAACGGGAAACGATTGATCAGTATAAAAAACTGACAGAGAGTTTTAACCGCATTGGTGAAGAATGTAAGAAAGCCGGACTAAAGCTTGCTTATCATAATCATGAGTTTGAATTTAAAGCAACTGATGGTGTTGTGCCGATGGACATCATGCTGAACGAAAGCGATGCTGACTTATTCAATATTCAGATGGATTTATACTGGGCAATTGATGCTGGCATTAATCCGGTAGGTTATTTTAAACGTTATCCGGGCCGTTTCCCGCTTTGTCATGTGAAAGATATGACAGGTGACGGGCGGATGGTTGATGTTGGAAGCGGTGCTGTTGATTTTGCCAAGATTTTTGCCCATAGCGAGCTTGCCGGACTTGAGCATTATGTGGTTGAACATGACCAACCGGAAAACCCGTTGGAAAGTGTTACTAATAGCTTTAAAGCGCTTAGAGATATGACGGTTGGATAATATTACAAAGGAATAAAAAATGGATAGACGTAATTTATTAAATCAACGGCTGGTTTTGGCCTTGCTAGCTTAGCCGGAATGTCGGGTATTATGAGTGCCGCTGCCCAAGAAGGCAGAATTACCAATTACGGTGTCCAGCTTTATACCGTTCGGCATTAACTAATGAAAATATGCCAAAGACATTGGCGCAAGTTGCCCAAATCGGATTTAAAGAAGTCGAAGGATTAATCAGTCTTGGCGGCACGGTGAAAGAGTTTAAAAATGCGCTCGACCAAAATGGATTAAAATGTGTATCAAGGCATTTGGACCCGGTCCAGCTCGAAGTGGAAACCTTAAAGAAATTCATCGAAGATGCCCATACGATTGGCCAAAAATATTTAATCATGGGCTGGGTGCCACCAGAAGACCGGGTCAGGTTAGAACAGTATAAACCACTTGTTGAAAAACTAAATGTTGCTGGTCAAATGTGCAAGGATGCGGGAATTCAGTTTGGTTATCATCATCATGATTTTGAATTTATCGAGTTAGATGGCCAGATGCCATATGAGCTTGTGTTTGATCAAACTGATCCGGAGTTGATGAAAATTGAAATGGATTTTTACTGGATGGCCGTCGCGAAAGTAGATCCGTTTGAAATGTTTGACCGCTATCCCGGACGGTTCCCTATGTGTCATTTAAAAGATATTGATGATAATGGACAGTTTGCTGACGTCGGCAAAGGAAATTTTGATTTTGAGCGAAACCTGAGCCGTATCAAGCAAGCGGGTTTTGAGCATTTCTTTATTGAGCATGACGAGCCGAAAGACCCGTTAGAGACAATTCGTTATGGTCTTGAAACCATGAAAAAATTAAAAATAAGCTGATAGAATATAGGAATAGCCATGGTAAACCAAGTCGTCAAAATGAATGTTATGGGGGAAAACCCCCATATATCAATTGTCACGATCAATAGACCCGAGCATTATAATTCAATTACTATTGATGTGCTTGAAGGGCTTACTATGGCCGCGGAAGCAATTGCCGCTGATGGCAATATTCGGGCAGTTATTTTGTGCGGTGAGGGCGGTTATTTCTCAAGCGGTGCTGATTTCTCGCTCTTTGCCACGGCGCAAGGCGAAAAGGACACCGTAAAAGCCCGTATCATAGGCTCAAAAGGCTCAAACGCTTGCAAAGCATGGGAAGCATTACCCCAACCGACTATTGCGGCCATTGAAGGCGGCGTTGTCGGCGGCGGGCTTGCAATTGCCATGGCGTGCGATTGGCGGGTGATGAGTAGGGATGCTTATGCCTATGTGCCGGAAGTTAAAGTCGGGGTTAATTTTGGTTGGGGTTCGTTGCCAAGGCTGACGAATTTAGTCGGGGCACCGAAAGCAAAGCTGATGTCTATCTTGTGTCACAAGCATCAAGCAGATGAATGTTTGCAGTGGGGCCTTGCGGATTATGTCAGCGAAAATGGTGGGGCAATGGAGCAGGCGGTCGCGTTAGCAACGGAGGTTGCGGAGCTTCCACGTTTGCCAGTA
>JAESUD010000090.1 GCA_016763335.1 Emcibacteraceae bacterium
AAGAACAAGACATAAAAAACTTTAATGCAGAAATGAAATCAGAAAACCTACCGGAAATATATTTAAACTAGGAAAATCATGCTCGAACTCAGACCCAACTGTGAAAATTGCGATAAAGATTTGCCGCCAAATTCAAACGAGGCCATGATTTGCACATATGAATGCACTTTTTGCACAAGCTGCGTGGAAAACATTCTAGAAAATGTCTGCCCCAATTGCGGCGGCAATTTCGAAAACCGCCCCATAAGACCCACCAAAGCCAGAAGACCAAATGTAAGCCTGCACTATCAGCTTGCCTCAAAAACCAAAGTCCAAACAAAATTCACCGAACAAGAAATCAAAACATTCGCAGGAAACATTAAATTCATCTCGCCGGAAGACCGATAATGATAAATAAATTTTTAACAGAAAATGTATTTATCAACAGATAATTAGGTCAAAACAATACCGATTAGTAAAATGTTGAAATTTTAACGATTAATAGTTTATAAGATTGTAGAAAACTAACATCTAGATACTATGGATTAATAAATAAAATGAAGCGTTATAAAAATACATTCTTAGTAATTTGTTTAGTTACGTTATTTCCTGTAACTATTACTCAAGCTTCCCCGTGGGCAAATCCAGGCGATGGTTCATTAAGGTCCGATGTCGAAATATTGGCACAATACGGATTAATTTCCGGCCCTATCAATAACTGGCCTATGTCCTGGAAGCAAATTACCAGAAATTTGCATAAAGCAGACGAAATGGTTCTACCTTCCTATGTAAATGTCGCCCTAATGCGGGTCAAAGAAAAAATCCCTGATAAAGTTAATGTAAAAGCCAAACTGTATTACACAAACAAAGTTGATTATTTCAGAGGTTTCCAAGACAGCAGCCGCGGCAAAGCCGAAATAGAATCTAGTGTAGAATTTAACTTGGACGACACTAGTGTCCATATAAACGCCAGCTACAATGATAACGAAGATTTTAATCTTGATGGTTCCTACCTCTCCCACGATTTTGGCAACTGGTCCACTTACATTGGTTCAGTTGAACGCTGGTGGGGCCCTGGCCGCGAAACGACCACTCTCTTGAGCACAAACGCAAGACCCATGCCCTCAATCGGCATAAGACGCGTAGAATCCACTCCCTTTAAAAGTAAATGGTTAAGCTGGATGGGCGAATGGAGCGGAGAAATCTTCATTTCAAAAATGGACCAAAACAGACACATATCAGAGCCAATTTTCGTAGGAATGAAGCTCGCCTTTGAACCGATTAAGAACTTTGAAGTTGGCCTTGCAAGAACATTGATGCTCTGTGGTCAGGGTCGTCCATGCGGACTAAAGCAATGGTCTCACAGCTTAATTGCCGTAGGAGATTTAGATAATTTTGGCGACACACAAGATGACGTTCTCAACCAACCTGGGAACCAACTGGCACAACTTGATTTATCCTATAGTTTTACCTTAAAGGAAAACATCAATGTCAAACTCTATGCTGAAGGAACAGCAGAAGATATCGTCGTAGTTGCACCATATACATATTCAAGAATACTAGGAGCATCCTTTTACGGCCCAATAGGTAACAAGGGAGACCAATACCGTATCACGACCGAATATTCCGATACAACAGGATCACTTGTATGGTTCTTCGGTGAACACCGTAAAGGCGTGCTGTACAATCATTTCATATATTTAAGCGGTTATCGTTATTTAGATAAAGTTATCGGTCATACCCTTGATTCCAACAGCAAATATTATTCCATAAACGCTGTTCTTACCAAAGCCAATGGTTTTGAAGTTGGTCTGAAGTATCAAAATATGTTGATAAATACTGAAGCAAACACACAAAATCGTTTAAGTGCCTCACGTGAGAAAATAAATAGTTTGAGCCTGAATATTACTGCACAAACCAGTATGGGAAAACTTACCTTTAATGGTAAAGTTTTGGATAATTACATTAACACGCCACAAAATGACAATGCAAATGTGATAGTCGGTTTGTCGTGGGAAGTTGGGTTTTAATCTAATAGATTATCATAAATTTCTAAGGTTTTATCTACAACTTGATCAATTGAAAACTCCCGTTCTGCCATCTTCCTACCATTTAAAGCCATTTGATGGCGTTTTTTTGGATCATTTATTAATTCTTCAATTGCAGTGGCTAAGGCGAGACTATCTTTAGGTGGTATTAAAATTCCATTTATGTTTTGAAGGTCGATCATTTCTCTACACCCGGGAACATCGGTCGTAATAATCGCCCGCGCAGAAGCAGTTGCTTCGATAAGAGCTTTTGGCATTCCTTCTCGATAAGAAGGCAAACAGATAACATTAGCCTTCTGGATCGTCTCAGACATATTGGTACTAAACTCCCAATGTTCTACCCATCCCAGCTCGACCCAATTTAAAATTTCCTTTTTTGTAACTGAAGAAGGGTTTCCCACATCAATATCACCGACAAGGGCCATTCTCACTTTAATATTTTTATTTTTTAGAATTTCGGCCGCTTTAACAAACTCAACAACGCCTTTGTCTTTTAATAAACGCGCTGGTATAATAACCACTGGAATATTATCAGGCTCTTGCTTAACACTAAACTCACTTAAGTCGACACCTGACCCTTTGATGAGAACAGCTTGATCAGCTTTAATAGCTGAAATGGATTGCAAAAACCTCATATCATCATGATTTTGAACAATAGAGGTTAGTTTTTTATTCCGTAATATAATTCGATAAGCGATCTTTATTATATTTCGTATTATTCCAGCCTTAAAACCTTTCGCAGTGAATACGTAGCCTAAGCCACTAAAAGCATTAACTATTGATTTAACTCTCGCTAGACGCGCCGCTAATGTTCCATAAAGTACAGGTTTAATAGTAATATGGTGGACAATATCAGGTTTTATTTTTTTATAAATTTTATAAACCTGGAAGATAGTACTGACTTCTTGAAAAGGGTTTGCTTTACTGCGTGTAACCTTAACTTCGTGAAAGATAATGCCGTTTTCACTTAAAACACTCTCTCCATCTCCACTCGTAGAAACAAGGTGCACATCATAGCCTTCTTCAATTGCTTTTTGAGCAATTGGAAGCCGATGTGATAAGAAAAACTTAATTGGAAAAACAAAAAAAATTAACTTCTTTTGCATTTTCTATTCAGATGCACGGTTAGTTCTTTTTCGTGCTTCACGAAAAAGCGCGACAAAAATTCCAATAATAAATCCACCAAACACACTCAATATGACTATCAGCTTTCTATTTGGTTTGCTTGGATATGCTGGAATTATTGGATTGTCAATTGTTTCAAATAAATATTCATCCCTAATATCAACCAACATCATCTTTTGTGTTTCATCCTTGATCATGGCGATAAAGGACTGCCTGACATCCGCATCTCGTGTCTGGCTTAATTGGTTCGTTAAGTAAGCTAAACTCTTTTCACCCTTTATTTTAGCGCGTTCCCGCATTAACTCGTTAAGGTCTGCCATTAAATAAGTAAGCCAATCCTTAGCCAATTCCGCATCTTTCCACATCAGCGAAACAGTTAGATCATTTGAAGTAACTTCCTGTGTTACCACAAGTAATTCTGAAAAACTTTCATATATATTAGCAGGCAGCAAGACTTCTTCGACATCACTGCTGGTATCAGTAGGAAATAAATAATTTTTAATATTATGTGCATCAATAAAATTCAAAATAAATTTTCGAGATTGCAGTATTAATAATCCAATTTCTTTTTCATCAATCTGTCCGGCTGTTCCACCGATTCCAGCCAACGCTGCTATTCCCCCCAACTGTCCTTTATTACTAGTTTGTTGTTCATTTGGTACCACAGTCATTGAAACTTCATAATAACGAGGCAACGACAGAGCTAAAGCTACCCCTAGAATTAACCCAATCATCATAAAGATTAGCATTATATATTTTTGTTTTTTTAAAATATGAGAAAAATCAAGCAAATCTATTTCATCACTATTAAGATTATCAGGAAAAGGGTCGCCTTGAATTTCATTTGTTGGACTTTTCATTTTCTCTCACTGGACATAATCAAGGTCTTATTAAAATTTGAATATTATGATTTCTATTTATTTATACAATTCTATCCTATAGTTAATTAGTGATCAATGTTTCTATCGTTAAAAAATCAACAAGGTAATTTTATGGGTGACATTTCCGGGATATTTCTAGCTTTCATATTACTCTTTATCATTATATTTAGCCCTAAACTTAGAAGTGCCCCCTCTAGTTATAAAATTATTGCATTCGGTTTTTTAATTCACCTAATCATTGCTGCTTATAATGGCTTTATTGGACCAACTATTGGTGCGGGGGCAGATGCGACTACTTTTTATCGTGCGGGAGCAGAAATCGGTGCATTGGGGAGGTTTCAGTTTAGCCTTGGCAGTGGACTTTATGACAATTTATTGGGAGTAATGTTCTACTTATTCGATCCCTCGATGTTTCTGGCATGCGTTTTATCCGTTGCCGCGTATGTAGCATCACTCTTTCCTTTAATGGATATTTGTAAAGCATTAAAATTTGAGAAATTTCAAAAACACATTATAGCGGCTTACTCTTTCTTACCTTCCATGTTTTTGTTTGGTTCAATCGCTCTACGTGAATCTTTGCAAGTTTGCTTTTGCATCTTTGCCATAAGCTATTTCATTAAGTTTTATTCTCATCGAAAAATTAGTTATTTCTTAATCGCAGTTTCCTGTTCCGCTTTAATGGGGCTTCTACATGCTGGCTTGCTATTATTTGCGCTAATAATGACAGTAACCGTTATTCTAATGAATTATAATCAATCAAATAAATTTTTAGTTTATTCTAAAAGTAAACTTTACACATATTTTTTACTTATAGTAGTAATAGGCGTTATAATTTCCATATTACCCAGCCTTACCTCTATGGGGGTTGTTACTACTTTAATACAAGGTGGTGACATAGCCGATTATACAGATACATATCGAGGCAACTTAGTTGACCTAAATCCTAGAAGTGGCTATGAAATTGAGCTTGATTATAGTTCTCCTATAAGTTTTCTGATGTCCATATTTAAAATGATATTATATTATATTGCTTATCCATTTCCTTGGAAAATCACGGCAATTATCGATATTTATGCTTGTCTAGAAGCTTTGTGGAGATGTACTTTAATCTACTATTCTTATAAAGGCTGGAAAATGGCGAACGGAGAAATCAAAAAGGTTTTAACGCTATTGATCATTCTATATTTTGCTAATGCTTCAATTTGGGCAATGGGGACCAGTAACTTTGGCACCGGCATGCGACATAACCTTACCCATTATTGGATTTTGACAATTACCGGATTACCTTATTTAATTATATCTTGGAGATCATTCTTTAATAAATATTTTTTTAGAGTTAGGTCTTATTTATGATATTCCTCATACCATAATTGGAACATTAAAATAGCCCATATTTTATGTTGCCAATTTCTTTTCCCTGATTGATGTTCTTGCCATACCTTTTGAATAATTTTAGGTTCAAAAAAACCTTCTTTTTTCAATCGACTTTCATCTATTAGTTTTTCTGCCCACTCTTTTAACGGCCCCCGGAGCCACTCATCAATCGGAACTCCAAAGCCCATCTTAGGGCGTTCCATAATTGATTTTGGCACATGTTTATACAAAACTTCCTTTAAGCACCATTTGGTAATGCCGCCGCGTAGTTTATATTCTAATGGTAGTGTCCATGCAAATTCGACTACTTTATGATTTAGAAATGGAATACGTCCTTCCAAAGACACCCCCATAGACGCACGGTCAACTTTAGCCAATATATCATCAGGTAAATAGCTGATGGTATCGATAGCCATCATTTTTTCAACATCATTCGTTAAATTAGGTGTGCGTTTTGGATCATTTAATGCCGTTAAAGGCTCTTTAGAATTAATAACAATTTCATCCGGTTTATTCCAAGTGGACACTAAACCTTTGTAAAGCTCTGAAACCGTTTTGGTAGTAAGAACATTTGCTGCCTTATGCATTTTGTCCCCTAGGTTAGCCATTTTAAATTTAGTAGGGATAATTTTATTTATATTGTTCCATGTTTTAACAGAAACAAGTGTCATGAAAAATGCACAAAGAGACCTGATAGGCCTCGGTATTTTTGATAATTTAGCCCATAAATTATGTGTCATTACATAACGATTATAGCCACAAAATAATTCATCACCGGCATCACCCGATAAAGAAACCGTAACATGTTCTTTTGCCATCTTAGATACTAAATAAGTAGGGATCTGAGAACTATCTGCGAAAGGTTCATCATATAATTTGGCAAGTTTAGAAATGACACTCATTGCTTGTTCTGATGTGACATATAATTCCGTATGTTCTGTGCCAAGGTGCTCTGCAACGGCCCTTGCATGCACGGCTTCATCATACCCCTCTTCATTAAAACCGATAGAGAAAGTTTTAATTGGCCTTTCAGATTGAGCTTGCATCAGGGCAACAACTGTTGACGAGTCTATGCCACCGGATAAAAAAGCCCCTAATGGTACATCTGCCATCATTTGTTGTTTAATGGATTTTTTTAATATTTTTTCCAATTCTTCAACGGCTTCATCCTCATTACCCTGATAAAGGTTTTGTTCGTGGTTTTCACTGATTTCTTTAAAAGACCAATATTCGATATATGTTTCTGTTTTGTCTTGTGCGTTAATTTCAAGAAGATGGCCTGGCAACAATTTTTTCACATTTTTATATATAGAATAAGGGGCTGGAATATAAAAATGTCGCAAATATAATGCTAACGCATCTCTATTTATATCAGCGTTAAATTCGGGGTGGCTCTTTAAGGCTTTTAATTCAGAGCCAAATAATAATGTCTCCCCATGCCATCCGTAATATAAGGGCTTCTCGCCTAATCTATCTCGCCCTAAGGTTAATTTATTAGTTACTTTATCCCAAACAGCAAAGGCAAACATACCAGTAGATTTTTTTATCGTTTCTTCAATACCCCAAATATCAAATCCAACCAGCAACGTTTCTGTATCAGAATGGCCTTTCCAGTTAACACTTTCTATGGCTTCAATTTCTTTTCTTAAATCTAAATGATTATAAATCTCACCGTTATAAGCCAAGATGAAACGACCTGTATTTGATGGCATTGGCTGGTGACCAGCACTAGAGATATCTACAATGGATAGCCGCCTATGTCCTAGGCCGATTTGCGTATTCTCATCCATCCATATTCCAGAATCATCCGGACCTCGGTGAGATATTACATCAGTCATATTCACTAGAAGATCATTTGTAACCGATTGGGAACCTATTCTTCCCAAAACTCCTACTAAGCCACACATCGTTATACTTCCCCGTTTAATAAACTGGTATACACAGCGTCAAATTTTTTACGTGTTTGATTAATTGTAAACTCTTGCTCTATACGCATTCTAGCTTTCGAACCCAAGGATTTATTTTGCTCAATAGAATTATTTATCAATAATTCCAGCCCTTCTACAAGTGCCAATGGATTGTTTTTATCAACTATAACCCCTGTATCACTTAATAAATGTTTTACATCACCAACATTTGTTGCAACACATGGCAAGCCGACGGCCATGGCTTCACCTAATACATTTGGAAAACCTTCTGTTCGAGAATGCAAACAAAATATATCCATAGCGGATAGACAAGCTAATATATCGGATTGTTCTTCTAATACAGTAATGTTTTTACCTAAATTTGCATCATTTATCCATGAAATTAATTGCTCATTATCTTTATTAATACCTTTTCCAATTATAAGAAAATGTATATTCGTATTCCTTAAATTTAATATTTTTGCAGATTTAAGGAATATTTCCTGCCCTTTATCTTCGCTAAATCTACCAAGACTGCCAATAACAATATTATTCTCGTCTATATTATATTTTGCTCGGAGAGTTTCTCTTTTTAGATTATCAAATTGTAAATGTTCCAATTCAAACCCATTGCCAATAACAAGCATCTTTTTTCGAGCATAGCCTAAGGAAACATGTTTGTTCATTGATGCCGTAGCAACACATATAATTCTTGTTGGTATAAAATAAGATAACAAGGCGCAAACTTGTCGAATAATAGCTGTAATAAAAGATCCTTTTTTTAATTCTGTAGT
>JAESUD010000091.1 GCA_016763335.1 Emcibacteraceae bacterium
GGAAGCTCTATTGCCGGGGTTGCTTCAACTACTGTTCCAATGCCCCAAGGGACTTTAAGTTTCGCAAACGCCAAAGGAAGTATGCCACTACCGGCGCGTGGTTCTATAAATCAAATTTACAATCAATTGCTCTCAACTGGCCAAAGGTCCAAAGGGATAATCGTCGATACCCGCGCAGGGGCGACGGTCATTGCCCCGCATGAAGGGCGCATCGTTTTTGCCGGAATATTTCGCTCTTACGGTCAGCTCTTGATCATTGCCCACGGGGAAGGGTATCATACGTTACTTGCCGGTATGGAAAATATTAATGGTATTGTAGGACAATGGATATTAAAAGGGGAACCAATAGGCCAAATGTCCCTAGAAACTAATACGTCTAATTCTCGCCAAAAACTATATGTAGAATTAAGACAAAAAGGAAAACCAATAAACCCAATGCCATGGATAATTGCAATGGACCGGAAAAGAAATTAAGATGCGGAAATCGATAGAAAGGTATTTTAGCAATGAAACAAATATTTAAGACGAGTGCATTTGCAATTGGCTTTTTGTGCGTTACGTTAATGGCGCCGTCATATGCTGCCAAAACAGAAACATATAATCAGCTTAATTTATTCGCTGATGTTTTTGAACGTATTCGTTCACAATATGTAAAAGACGTTGATGATGAAGAGCTTATTGAAGCGGCCATCAACGGAATGCTGACGTCCCTTGACCCCCATTCCACATATTTAAATTCCAAACGATATGAAAATATGCGCGTACAAACCAGCGGCGAATTTGGCGGCCTCGGCATTGAAGTAACCATGGATAAAGGCGTTATCCTTGTTGTATCGCCAATGGATGATACACCAGCCGAACGTGCCGGGGTTGAAGCGGGCGATTACATTACTAAAATTAACGGTGAACAGATCAACGGACTGACATTAAATGAAGCCGTTGATAAAATGCGCGGAAAAGTCGGTACTGATATTGATGTAACAATCGTTAGAAAAGGCGAGAGTGACCTTATAGAAATAACTATTACCCGCGCCATCATCGAAGTAAAATCAGTTCGTCATCATATCGAAGATGAAATTGGTTATATTCGCATCTCTTCATTCACTGATAAAACAACAAGCGGACTTCGTGCGGCACTTAAAGAAATAAAAGAAGAGCTCGGTGATAATATGCAGGGCATTGTTCTGGATTTAAGAAACAATCCCGGCGGATTACTTGATCAGGCCATATCGGTATCAAATACTTTTCTTGATCGCGGCGAGATCGTATCGACGAGAACGCGCAATGATAATAATATCCAACGTTATAACGCCCAAAAAGGTGACAGCATTGATAGTAAATCACTTGTTGTTTTGATTAATGGTGGTTCCGCATCGGCTTCTGAAATTGTTGCTGGCGCTCTTCAGGACCATGAAAGAGCCGTTGTTGTTGGCACACAGTCATTTGGCAAAGGTTCCGTTCAAACAGTAATTCCGCTTTCAACTGATGGTGCCATGAGCCTGACGACGGCTTATTACTTTACCCCGTCCGGTAATTCCATTCAGAACGAAGGTATCGAACCGGATGTGATTGTTGAGCAATTACGCCTTGATGAACTTGAGCCAGCCCAAAATAGGCGTACAGAAGCAAGTCTGCGCGGCAGCTTAGCAAACCCTAATGCACAAGATGACGAAGACGAAAATGCTGAAACAGATGGTGAAAGTAATGACGATGAAGGCACCGTCGATACCGATGTAGAAGAAGTGGAAGAGGAAGAAACACCAATTCGCACTACAGCACAGGATGATTATCAGCTTAATTTTGCTCTAAACCTCATTCGCGGCATGTCAATTGCCAGAAATAATTAAAGCAATTATTAAAAAACTAAATAAACAACTTAAGTTAAAGAATACCATATGGCCGGTGAACCCGAATTAAAATCAGCAACCCGTCAAAGGATCGTTAATCCTTTGACCCTCGCGTGGGGCTTGGTCATTGTTCTTCTTGGCCTGACTGTTTCGTGGGTTTATCTTTCTGATGATCCACACACAGAACTTAATGATGAAAATGCAGATCAAGCAGAACACGAACAATCAATAGCTGAAGATATGCCAACGATACCTGAGGTAAGCACCCCTAACGAATTTCCGGTTACAGTGACACATGAGACACCAACTGACGTTGATCAACCTTCCATGAGCTCGCAAATAGCATTAAAGCCTGCTCCCAACGAAAATTTACTTATTCGTGGTGATAACGGCCTTAAACCTGCACTCGGTCCTGATGGGCTCATCGCATGGAAGGAATATGCCAGACCCTTTTCTGGTGATGATCAATTACCGCGTATTGCAATTTTAGTTACCGATGTGGGTCTTAATAGTAAAAGCAGTAATGCTGCAATCGACAAACTGCCCGGCCAAGTCGATATGGCATTTTCACCGTACGGACGTAACCTGCAAACCTGGATGGATAAAGCCCGCGCCAAAGGCCATGAAGGGTTCCTTATGATACCGACTGAACCGTTAAATTATCCTGATAATGATCCGGGGCCACATACGCTCATTGCCGATTTAAGCGAACGGGATAATCTTTTAAGGCTAGACTGGGCCTTATCTCAGGTCGCCGGATATGTTGGTGTCGTTAATCATATGGGTTCAAAATTCACGGCATCTGAAGAAGCATTAACGCCAATTTTAAACGATTTAAATAACCGTGGTTTAATGTTAGTCGATAGTCGGTCTACTCGTTTTAGTATGGCCGCGCGTATTGCACGGCGTCTCGGTATGCCGCGCGCTATGAATGACAGATATATTGATAATGTTATAACAACGGATGAAATTCAGCGCCAACTGGGCGAACTTGAAAAAACGGCTAAGACTTTTGGCGCCGCCCTTGGGCTTGCCCGCGCCATACCGCTCACCATTAACGAAATTGCCGCTTGGGCAGAAACCCTCGAGCAAAAAGGTTTTCAGCTTGTGCCGATTACCGCAATTGCAAACCGCCAACCGATAAAATAAAGTTTAATATGAAGCAAAAATTACCTTACCGACTATGCGCCGGCATCATGTTACTCAATAAACATGGCAAAGTATTTGTTGCCAAAAGAATAGATACAGATGTGGAAGCATGGCAAATGCCGCAAGGTGGCATAGATGAAGGCGAAGACCCTCAAGAAGCAGCCATTCGTGAACTTGAAGAAGAAACCGGCGTTACGAACGCCACTATCATTGCGCAATATGACGACTGGCTTAGTTATGACCTTCCAGATGAATTATACGGCAAAGTGTGGAATGGCCGCTACGGCGGTCAAAAAATGAAATGGTATGTGATGCGGTTCAACGGCAATGATAGTGATATAAATATTGAGACCGAACACCCGGAATTTTCAACTTGGAAATGGACGGATATGGCTGATTTAGAAAATATCATCGTCCCTTTTAAAAAAGATCTTTATAAAAAACTCTCTAAAAAGTTTTCTTACCTCACGGAATAAATAATGTCTGACAATATTAATAAAACACTTCCCGTGCTGGATATTCTTAAAAATTCATATTCAGCGGTGATCGCAAATATTAAGCCATTTATAATATTTTCTTACGTTCTCTGCGCACCTATTTATCTGCTTTCAACAATTATGCCACCAGCAGCATCAAATATTGATGATGTCAGTTATACATCAATTATAACCTATCTAATCCTGAGCGTCATAATTCTGATCATTATAAATACTTTCTTTTATCGTTTATTTTCTGTCGGCAAAAGCCTGTTATTTAAAATTAACCCGCCACAGCTTTTAAAAATATTCAGCAAAATGGCCATTTATCTCTTTGTGTTAGCATTTTTGTTATTTATCACTCTGTTGGCTGTTGTATTGATCTTCGGGCTTGCAGTATCAATTGTCAGTGAAATTGCCGGCGACAGCGCCTTAAGTGAAGCTCTAATGAGATCCGTGGTAAACTTTGCATTGCTCATAGCAATATTGCTTGTCAATATGCGCCTGCAACCTACTTTCATCAGTATCGCCATAAACAAAGTAAGCATTCCGATGAAATCAGCCTTTTATTATACCCGCGATAATAATAAAGAATTGATCCTAATTGGTTTATTCAGTTTTATACCTGCCTTATTACCGTCAACGATCTGCTTTATGATTATTGGAATGTTAAACCTTGACCCCAATTATGTTAATATTTTAGCGTTTCTTCTATTCCCGTTATTACTATTACCAAATGTGTTAATTTTAAGTGCCGGGATTGAGGTCTATAAATATTTACTGCCTAAACAACTGAACCAAGAAATGGATGTGTCCGTTTAAAATGAATAACGATTGTTCCATATTATGCATCAATACTAGTTTAAAAGATGCTTATAAATGCCTCTGGCATTATAAATGGAACCATTTGTTTATCTCATTTATCGCTTTTCTACCTTTTACAATTGTTGGCTTACTGGGACTGTTTGACCCGTTCTTCTTACCAAGATTTTCTCATGAACAGGTACCGGTAGGTTATAATCTGTCTTTTATTCTATATATACTAACCACTTATCTATGGGGTATTCCATGTGTTATTTTATGGCATAGGTTATATCTTCTTGGGCCAGAACATCTCATTCGCCGCAAAATATGGCCTATTATCACTCGAAGTTTTGTTCTTATGTCGAAGGTATTGTTTTTGGTTGGCCTATGCGTATTACTGGCAATAATTCTTGTCTCTATGTTGGCATTTGCCATTAGCTATTTTAATCTTAACGACAGTATTTCTGATTTCATAAAACTTACCGATAACGAATTTATACGTTATATGGCCATTATATCCATTGCCGGATTAGTAACATACCTGGTATTTCTAAGGTTCAGTCTTGCCATATGTGCTCGTACCATTGGTAAAAAAATTGGCTTGCGCACCTCATGGCGTTTAACGGAAAAAAATACATTTCGTATGTTTTTAAGCTTTATGGTGGTTTTTCTACCGGCAACGGCCCTATCAATAGCCCTTATCTATCTATACCAATACACCCTCGGGCTTGATCCTTTTTATTCGGGTGAAACTCTAGACACAATAACATACATCCATATATTTATTCTGGCACCGGCAATTACATTACCTATTTCTGCCATGTGTTCCCAGTGCGCATCATTTTACCGTCATTGCGGCGGTGAAGATTGTAGCGGTAACGCATAAAAAAACCCTGCAAGGATTAATCCTTACAGGGTCTCTATAATAATTTTATGATGGAAACTTAAGCAGCTTCGCGGTCTAGAATTTCCAAGATTGAAATGATTTGATCGCGGGCTTTTTCTGCGCGGGCCTTTGTTTCATCATCTTTTGCATCCTGAACATCTTCTTCCAAGTCTTTAAGCTCAGCTTCATAGGCTGTTCTGTCCACTTCGGAAAGTGGCTTGGCGATCTCGGCTAAAATAGTAAGACCTTCTGCATTTACTTCCGCAAAACCACCAACAACGATAAGTTTCTCTATTCCGCTCTCGTTATGGACTTCAATAATGCCCGTACGAAGTGTTGACACAACAGGCGCATGAAGCGGTAAAACACCAAAGTCACCCTCGGTACCCGGAACGACCACCATGTCAACGTCTTCTGATTTAAGAAGCTTTGCTGGTGATACCAGTTCAAAATGAAGTTTATCGGCCATTACCGTCTAATCCTTTTTTGCTTAAGCTGCGGCAGCAGCCATTTTCTTAGCTTTTTCAACAACATCGTCAATGTCACCAACCATAAGGAATGCGGCTTCAGGAAGATCGTCATGTTCACCTTCAATGATTTCTCTAAAGCTACGAATAGTATCTTCAAGAGCAACAAATTTACCTGGCATATTGGTGAATACTTCAGCAACATGAAACGGTTGTGACATAAAGCGCTGAACTTTACGAGCGCGTGATACCACAAGCTTATCATCTTCTGAAAGTTCATCCATACCAAGAATAGCAATGATGTCCTGAAGTGATTTGTATTTTTGAAGAATTTCCTGAACCTTACGAGCAGTATTATAATGCTCTTCACCAACAACGTCAGCCGAAAGAATGCGTGATGTTGAATCGAGCGGATCCACAGCCGGATAAATACCAAGCTCAGAAATTGCACGGTTAAGAACTGTCGTCGCATCCAAATGGGCAAATGATGCCGCAGGCGCCGGATCGGTCAAGTCATCAGCAGGCACGTAAATCGCTTGCACAGACGTAATAGACCCTTTGTTTGTTGATGTAATACGTTCCTGAAGAGTACCCATGTCCGTAGCAAGAGTTGGTTGATATCCCACAGCAGAAGGGATACGACCAAGCAGCGCAGACACTTCAGCACCAGCCTGAGTAAAGCGGAAAATGTTATCCACGAAGAAAAGCACATCCTGATTTTCCACATCACGGAAATATTCCGCAACCGTAAGACCGGAAAGGGCCACACGCGCACGCGCACCAGGAGGCTCATTCATTTGACCGTAAATAAGCGCCACTTTTGAATTATCACCTTCAAGGTCAATAACTTTACTTTCAATCATTTCATGGTAAAGATCGTTACCTTCACGGGTACGTTCACCCACACCGGCAAAAACCGAATAACCACCAGAACCAATCGCGATATTATTAATAAGTTCCATGATAAGAACCGTTTTACCAACACCGGCACCACCAAACAGACCAATTTTACCACCTTTGGCATAAGGGGCGAGCAGATCAACCACTTTAATACCAGTTACAAGAATTTCTGAATCAGTTGACTGATCAACAAATGCAGGTGCTTCCGCGTGAATTGGTGCCGTTTCAGTATGGCCGATCGGGCCACGTTCATCAATTGGCTCACCAATAACATTCATGATGCGTCCAAGTGTTTTCTGGCCAACGGGAACACAGATTTGAGAACCTGTATCAACCACTTCCATTCCACGAACAAGTCCGTCCGAACTATCCATCGCAATGGTACGAACCGTATTTTCACCAAGATGCTGTGCAACTTCGAGAACCAAGCGGTTGCCGTTATTGTCCAGTTCAAGGGCAGAAAGGATCGCTGGAAGCTCGCCGTCAAACTTGACGTCAATAACTGCTCCAATTACCTGGACTACATAGCCTTTGTTTTTTGTTGTCATAATTTTATTAACTCCCGGGGCTTAGGCCCGCTTCAATCAATTTTAAAGCGCTTCCGCGCCCGAAATAATTTCAATAAGTTCATTCGTAATCACAGCCTGACGTGAGCGATTATAAGTCGTACGCAAACTATCAATCATATCACCAGCATTACGGGTCGCGCTATCCATCGCTGTCATACGAGAACCCTGTTCACTGGCTGCGTTTTCAAGTAACGCACGAAAAAGCTGTACACCGACATTACGCGGTAACAGCTCTTCCAAAATTTCATTTTCATCTGGTTCATAATCATAACAAGCCCCACCAAGATCCACGCTGTTTTCCGCATCAAAAGACGCAGGAATCAACTGGAGCGGTGTCACTTTTTGTGTAAGAACATTAATGAATTTAGCAAAGAAAAGCGTGCAAACATCAAAATCACCCGCTTCAAATTTTTCAATAAGACGCGCTGAAATTGGTGCAGCATCAGAAAATTGCAGTCTTTTAACATGCGTCAGATCAAAATGTTCAACCATTCTGTCCGAATATTCACGTTTCAGAACGCCTGCACCTTTTTTACCAATAGTGATAATCGTCACATCTTTACCATCATTGATAAGAGCTTTGATTTTTGCTTTAGCGGCTTTAACAATATTGGTGTTAAAGCCACCGCATAATCCGCGCTCAGATGTGGCGACAATAACCAATTGCTTTTGGTCATTTCCTGTACCAGCAAGCAGTTTTGGTCCGCCAGATTGCCCTTTCATACTTGAAGCAAGTGATGAAAGCACGTTTTCCATACGTTCCGCATAAGGGCGAGCAGATTCCGCCGCCTCCTGCGCTCTTTTAAGCTTTGATGCAGAAACCATTTTCATTGCTTTGGTGATCTTCTGCGTCGAAGTCACACTGGCAATTCGGTTTCTGAGGTCTTTGAGGTTAGCCATACTGACTTATCCTATGGTTTCAAATGCTTTAAACAAAATTATCAACAATTTTGCCGATAATATCTTTTAGTTTTGTTATCGTATCGTCAGAAAGTTTACCTTCAGAAGTGATCGTATCCATAACATCGCTATGATTTGAATGCATTTCTGAAATAAGTGTTTCTTCAAAACGCGTTACATCCGTAACAGCGATTTTGTCCAAAAATCCGTTAACGCCGGAGAATATAGAAACAACCTGTTCTGCAACTGACATCGGTGAATACTGAGCCTGTTTGAGAAGTTCAGTCAGACGCGCACCACGGTTAAGCAAATGCTGAGTTGAGGCATCAAGGTCAGAACCAAACTGCGCGAACGCCGCCATTTCACGGTACTGAGCAAGCTCAAGTTTAATTGATCCAGAAACTTGCTTCATGGCTTTTACCTGAGCAGATGATCCCACACGCGATACTGAAAGACCCACGTTAATCGCCGGGCGAATACCTTGATAGAAAAGTTCAGTTTCAAGGAAAATCTGACCATCCGTAATGGAAATTACGTTTGTCGGAATATAAGCCGACACATCGCCAGCCTGTGTTTCAATAATCGGCAAAGCTGTAAGCGAACCGTTACCCGCTTTATCACCCATTTTCGCAGCACGTTCAAGAAGCCGTGAATGAAGATAGAACACATCACCAGGATATGCTTCACGTCCAGGTGGACGACGAAGAAGAAGTGACATTTGACGGTAAGCAACCGCCTGTTTTGAAAGGTCATCATGAACGATCAAGGCGTGCATTCCGTTATCACGGAAAAACTCACCCATTGCTGTCCCTGTGTAAGGAGCAAGAAATTGCATCGGTGCAGGTTCAGACGCTGTCGCGGCAACAACAATGGAATATTCCATGGC
The DNA here is from genome assembly GCA_016763335.1 of Emcibacteraceae bacterium. Classification (GTDB taxonomy): domain Bacteria; phylum Pseudomonadota; class Alphaproteobacteria; order Sphingomonadales; family Emcibacteraceae; genus Pseudemcibacter. The sequence continues at coordinate 8,885 of JAESUD010000091.1, forward strand.
GCCGCGCTCTTCAAGCGTTTTAACAATTTGAGCAACCGTTGAACGTTTTTGACCAATCGCAACATAAATACAATATAGTTTCTTATTTTCATCATCGCCAGCATTGACTTCTTTTTGATTTAAGAAAGTGTCAATTGCCACAGCCGTTTTACCGGTTTGACGGTCACCAATGATAAGTTCACGTTGTCCACGTCCAACTGGTACAAGCGCATCAATCGCTTTAAGGCCAGTTTGAACTGGTTCATGTACTGATTTACGAGGGATAATGCCTGGTGCTTTAACTTCAACACGCTGACGCGTTACATCAGTGATCGGGCCTTTACCGTCGATCGGGTTACCCAGCGCGTCAACAACGCGGCCAAGAAGACCTTTACCAACAGGTACGTCCACAATAGTACCGAGACGCTTTACTGTATCGCCTTCTTTAATGTTACTGTCTGAACCAAAGATAACAACACCAACATTGTCTGCTTCAAGGTTAAGAGCCATTCCACGGACATTGCCCGGGAATTCAACCATTTCACCAGCCTGAACATTATCCAGACCATATACACGGGCGATACCGTCACCAACTGAGAGAACTTTACCAACTTCAGATACTTCTGCTTCGTCACCGAAATTAGCGATCTGTTCTTTCAATATTTTGGAAATTTCCGCTGCACGGATGTCCATTATCCAACCTCTTTCATTGTTGCTTCAAGATTAGCAAGTTTAGTTTTAAGCGAACTATCAATCATACGGGAACCGACACGAACGATCATGCCGCCAAGCAATTCCTCGTCCACTTCAGTTTCCATATTAACATCGCTGCCAACCATAGATTTTAACTTGGCGCTAAGAGCATCAAGTTGTTTTTTATCAAGCTTATAAGCCGTCGTTACAGATGCATTCACTTCACCGCGGTGATGCGAAAGCATTCTGCCAAATTCATGAATAATATTTGCCAGTTGATCTAGACGGCGATTGGCTGTCACCACACCGATAAAGTTTTCAACTATTTTTGAAAAGCCCGCAACCTCAACCATCTTCGCCATTGCGGCGGCCTGATTGGCGCGAGAGATAATTGGACTGGTCGTTATAACCTTAAGTTCTTCACACTCTTTAAGAAGAGTAGCCAGAGCACTGACCTCGTCGGCCACGCTGTCCAATCTCTTTTGCTCAACTGCCAGTTCAAACAACGCCACAGCATAGCGACCCGCCAAGCCAGAAAGCGTTATTTTTTCAGAAGCCATATTGCCTGCTTTTTCAGATGACACTTTGATGTCTTCCTTTTTGTTTAAGAATGGTTCACATCCAGCATCATTCTGCCAGAATCATTCGTACGGTAAAAACAAATAATTTATAACCTGTTTTCCTTTTAAAACTCTCGTTTAAGAGAATTATTAACATACAAAAAACCGATATAAATTATCAATAGTCGGGCGATACCTAGCACAGTGTTATTGATACTGCAAGAAGGCAATTTGCGCTAATTAAATTTTTTCTATTTTTATAACAATAATCACCATGAATTCATATAAAATTTATCCTTTTACGCCATATTCACCGCATTATTTGAAGTTGTTATCCTGCACGAATATATTATAATGCCTTGAGATAAAATGAGAAATTCTAATTGACCCGACTTTAAAAAAAAGTGAGAAACATTAATGGGCGATTTCGTCTTATATAAGCGAAGTGCAGTCGATGAAAACAAGCATAATGCCATCATCGAAACATTAGCCGCGCAGGGCTCAATAAATCCCCGAATTATCCAAGATGATTCTTATACCATCCTGTCATTTGAAAAAATAAATTCCCCTGTCGTAAACTTCGCAGAACATAATAACGGTGATTACTGTCTTTCAAGCGGTTGTTTCTTTTATAAAGGATTGAACGGCAAAAATGCCCTCGATTTATTTTTAAATGATTTTGTCCCCGAGCACTATTCCCCACATTCATTCATGGGAATATTTACACTTATCATAAAAAAAGCCGGGCGGTTATTTGTCGTCACTGACCCCATGGGTGCCTCGAGAATATTTCACAGTGATGATCAAACCATTTGGAGCTCATCATTTCTTGCCCTCGCCGAAAACATGTCCGGACTTAGCATTGATCCGCAAGGTGTCTATGAATATTGCTTTCAAGAAGCAAATTACGGCAACACCACGCCGATAAACCAGATTAAAATGGCCGATAGTCTTAGTTATTTTGAACTATGCAAAGATGGCATTAAAGCCAAACCGAAAAATTTACCGATTAATTTTGAACTCTCAACTAAACCTTATGATGATTTAATTGAAGAACATAGCGCGCTTTTGCAAACCCAAATGCAAGATGTGGTTTCCTCTTACGGTGAAAAAATTGCCACCGCCCTTTCCGGCGGATACGATTCGCGGCTCATGCTTTCTCTTGCGAAAAGTACCGGCATTAATCCAAACGTTTATGTTTATGGCCCGGACGGTAGCCCCGACGTTACGGTTGCGCGGGACATCGCTGCGGATGAAGGTTTTGAAATAAATCATATCAATAAAGCAAAATTTCCAAAACCCAGCCCCGAAGCATATGCGGATATTGTTAAAGACAATTATTATGCTCTCGACGGATTTCCTAACGAAAGTATTTTTGATTTTGGCGCCAATATGGCCACCCGCCGCGAACGCTCAAAAAATGGCACACTGGTTTTAAATGGTGGTGGCGGTGAAATTTACCGTAATTTTTTCTATCTACCAAATCACAGTTATAACGTTGATGATTTGCTTGACGTTTTTTATACCCGCTACAGCACAGAATTTTGCACAACAGAATTTGTTGAGCAAACCTACCGCGAAAATTTAAAAACTAAAATCATCAATGCGTTAGAACTTGATAGTGACCACCTGACCCGTACTCAGCTTGAATATGCCTATCCGGCTTTCCGGCTTCGTTACTGGACCGCTAAGGATAACAGTAATAATAATCGCCTCGGCAGCTTCCTAACACCCTTTATTTGTTATGAAACCATAATGGCGACCCTTAAAATACCGCTTAAATATAAAACTCACGGTAAATTTCAGGGCGATCTCATTAACCAAATAAACCCGGCCATGGCGTCTTATCTATCGGACTATGGATACCGATTTAATGAACCGGTTCCGTTTTCCAAAAAATTAAAAAATAACATGACCATATACCGCCCCGCGTGGCTCCGCCGGCGTAGTTACGCCATACAATATAAAATGGCAAAGCTGACCGTTCCTGAAACTTTGGCAGATAACTATCTAAGGCCTATCTTACCCGACACTCAATATATGGACCAATATTTCAAAATGGATGCGATTAGAGATGCGGCATTACTCGGGCGGGTATTAACCCTTGAATATCTGTTTTCCCGCATTGCGGTTTAATAAAAACTGTAAGGATCAATATCGATTTGTATTTTTACACCGCGGTGCCTTGGCATTTGATTAAGCCAGTGACGAATTTCATTTTGAATGCTTACATGTGATTTTGCCTTTAATAAAAAGCGATACCGATAATTACCGCGCAAATATGAAAGCGGTGCTGCAACTGGCCCAAGAACGGTAATATCCTTATGATGCGGCGCACATTTTGCCAATGTCTTGCATATAATTATAACATTATTTTTATCCGGTCCTGATAATATCAGCGAGGCCATTTTGCCGTATGGCGGTAAATCCTGCGCTTCTCTTGATGCTGCTTCCTGTTCAAGAAACTGGTCTCTATCCCCTGAAATAAGCGCTTGAAGCACTGGATGTCCTGGTTGATAAGTCTGAAACATTACCCGACCGGGATGCTCAGCACGGCCCGCACGACCCGCCACCTGCTCAAGTTGTTGCCATGTGCGTTCCGCCGCCCTTGGGTCAGCGCCGGACATACCGAGATCCGCATCAATAACCCCCACCAAAGTCAGCATGGGAAAATGGTATCCTTTCGTGACAATCTGAGTGCCGACAATAAAATCTACCTCATGATTTTCAATACTTACAATCATAGCCTTGAGTGCTTTAGGGCTGGTAATTTCATCGCTTGACATAACGGCAAGTCTGGCCTCTGGAAATAACATTTGCAGCTCTTCAGCGACCCGCTCAACGCCCGGGCCACAGGCGACAAGGCTGTCTTCTTTTTCGCAACTTGGGCAAACTTCCGGTTTTCTGATGTGAAAACCGCAATGATGACATTCAAGACGGTTAAATTTATTATGTTCAACCAACCACGCCGAACAATGCGGGCATTCCATACGGTGGCCACATGAACGGCAGAGCGTAAGCGGCGCATAACCGCGCCTGTTTAAATAAAGTAACGATTGTTCACCGCGCGTATAATTTTCACTAAGTTCTGCCCGTAGCGGGTCACTAATCCATGTGCCAGACTTAAGTTTGTGAATACGCAAATCCAAACTCGACATTTCTGGAAGCTCGGCAGGGCCGTGACGTTCCCCTAAATATAACCAGTCATATTTACCATTTTGCGCATTGATAAGCGTTTCAAGTGACGGCGTTGCCGACGCAAGAATAATCGGGCAATGTGATTGCACCGCACGCACCACTGCCATATCGCGGCCATTATACATGACCCCCTCATCCTGTTTAAAGGTTTGCGAATGTTCTTCGTCGACGATCACAAGTTTTAAGTTTTGCAGCGGTAAAAAAAGTGCGGACCGCGCCCCGACGATAACCCGCGCTTCACCGCGAATGGTCGCCCACCACGCACGCCGCCGTGCGGCAGGGGTCATTTCCGAATGCCATATGACCGGCTCGGTACCAAACCGTTCTTTAAAGCGGTCAAGCCACTGTGCAGTTAAGGATATTTCCGGAACTAGTACAAGCACCTGCGCCGTTTCCTCGCTGAGCGCTTCGGCGATCGCCTCAAAATAAACTTCTGTTTTACCGCTGCCTGTCACCCCTTCAAGCAACACGGCTTTATATGTACCGCTTCGTTGTTGCAAAATTATATGATCCGCAGCATGTTTTTGCTCAGCCGAAAGTGTGGCCCGTTTTAAGGTCGTATCAGGTTTGATAAAGGCTTCTTCGCCGCTGACTTCTTGCGGCGTAAGCAACCCTAATTTGATCATGCCGCGAATAACACCTTCACCAACCGCCGCTATCTCGCACCATGTTTTAACCGCCATTGGCATATCGGCTATAGCAACATCAACCACTTTCTTTCTAACCTCAGTCATTTTATCCGGCAATTGGTTAGACAACCGATAGAAAATTTTCTTTTTCGGTTTATCAAACTTGCGCGGCACACTGAGGGCCATTTTAAGAACGGAACCAAGCGGCGATACGGTATAACTCGCCACCCATTCAATAAATTCCTGAAGTTGCGCTGGCAGCGGCGGCAAATCCGCCTTTCTGATAACCCGTTTTAATTTTTCAATAGGTACAGTGCTGTTTTCCGGTGAAATTTCCCAAACCACGCCTTGCAATTCCCGCCCGGGCAACGGAACCGTGACAAAATCACCGACCCGTAGATGCATTTCATCATCTGCCAGATAATCAAGCACGCCGCCAAAAGGCAGCGGTAGTAATATTTGCACCCGTGTGCTTGGGAAAAGCTCTGACAATTAACATGACCTTGGTGATTAAACATTTTAGCGCTACATTATCGCAATATACTCTTGCACTAAAGAAGAAATACAGGCACAAAAGACGAAATCATTTAATGAAGGACCCTAGAGCATGAAATTTTTTATTGATACAGCAGAAATTGACGAGATCAGGCCCCTTGTTGAAACAGGTCTGGTGGACGGTGTGACAACAAACCCGTCACTCATTTTAAAATCCGGCCGCGATATTTTTGAGGTAACAAAGGAAATTTGTGATCTTGTCGATGGCCCGGTCAGTGCCGAAGTAGCCGCAACCGATTATGAAACCATGGTCAAAGAAGCCGGCGCGCTTTATGACATTGCGGACAATGTCTGTTTGAAAGTTCCCCTTACGCCGGACGGCCTTAAAACATGTAAATTTTTCGCAGATCAAGGAAGAATGGTCAATGTGACCCTTTGTTTCTCAGCGACGCAAGCGCTTCTCGCGGCAAAAGCTGGCGCAGCATTTATATCACCATTTGTTGGCCGCCTTGATGATATTGCCCATGACGGAATGGGACTTATCCAGGATATCCGCACAATTTATGACAATTATGATTTCAAAACTGAAATTCTTGTCGCAAGCACCCGCCATAACATGCATATTCTTCATAGTGCGCTCATTGGTGCAGATGTCGCGACCATGCCACCAAAAGTAATTCATCAATTGTTTAAGCACCCTCTAACAGAAAGTGGTCTTGCCGCCTTTGTTAAAGACTGGGAAAAAACCGGGCAATCCATTACGGACTAGAACATGACTGGGAAAAAACAAAAAATTGATGAAGAATTTAACACCTCGGATGTGAAAAACTTTCTCAAACGCAATCCTGATTTTTTAATTGAAAATCCTGAACTTTTCAGCGTCCTTACGCCGCCGAACCGCACGGACGGCGAAGGCGTTGTTGATTTTCAGAAAATGATGATCGAAAAAATCAAAAGCAACCTCGAAGATCTTCAATATAGTCAGGGCCATTTAATTGATACCTCCCGCAATAACCTGACAACACAAGTTCAAGTTCATGAAGCCGTATTAAGACTAATTGAAATTGATGATATTGAACATATTGGCCATATCGTCACTCAGGACTGGGCCGATATGCTGCATATTGATGTGATCAGAATTTGCTTTGAACAAGATCATCCAATTGCCCCACCGACATTTAAAGAAATTGCCCTTCTTCCAGAGGGGTGCGTTAATGAATATCTCGGCAAAGATGATATTATTCAACTGCGCGGTGATGTTGATGTATCGGAAGATATTTTTGGCCCGGCAAAATCACTGGTCAAGGCAGAAGCGCTGATTAAAATCCCCGAAACAGAATATAACCCGCCGGGGATTCTCGCTTTTGGAAGTCGCGACGCCGACATGTTTTATCCCGGGCAAGGGACAGAACTACTTCGGTTTTTAGGAAAAACTTTTCATAAGTGCATGATCCGATGGTTAAAATTAAAGAATTAGATCACACCCTATATCCACAAATAACCCCACTCCTTAACCAGTGGCAAGACCATCTTATATCTGAAAAACGCGTTTCTAAACATACCCATGATGCCTATATGCGGGATGTAGCGCGCTTTTTATCATTCATCGTAGAATATCTCGGCAAGTCTCTAACTAAAAATGATCTTGAGGAATTAAACCCCGCCGATTTCAGAAGTTATCTTGCGGCACGGCGGCGGGACGGCTTAACCCCCGCCAGTATGGCACGCGCGTTTAGCGCCGTTCGTGCCTTTTATAAATTTATGCGAAGGTCGGGCATTTTAATAAATGATGCTATCAATGCCGTAAGCAGCCCCAAACTTAAAAAACGCCTGCCACGCCCTATCAGTGAAGAAGCTGCAAAACGCGCCATTAACGAAGTTGGTGATTTTGCCGCCGACGCCGAACACGACTGGGTTGCACAGCGCGATATTGCCGTACTCACCCTGCTTTATGGTTGCGGGTTAAGGATTGCCGAAGCCTTAAGCCTCAACATGGGCGATCTTGATAAAGGGGATATCATGACGGTAACGGGCAAAAGAAACAAAGAACGCCTTGTGCCGTTGCTTCCCGCTGTAACAGAAGCA
>JAESUD010000092.1 GCA_016763335.1 Emcibacteraceae bacterium
GACCATTTAAGTAAAGCAAATAACACTGTCATTCTTTCATCAAATGCCACATCGGAGCAATTATTTAAGTTTAATCGTTGCCGTTCGGGCAAAGAGGATGAAGAAGCGCAGTACCGTTTAGGTGCTAATTACGAAGAAGGTGTTGGTACTGACCAGAATTTAGATGCTGCGGTTCGATGGTATAAAGAAGCAGGGAGACACAAATCCGGCTTGAAATGGCGATATGGTTCAGAGATTGCAACTAACGTTGGTCCCGAAACACCCGGCCATCCAATTGCCCAATATCGGCTAGGGATGATGTATTTGGACGGGCGAGGTGTTAAGCAAAGTGAAGTTATGGCAAAGTTATGGATCGGCAGAGCAGCAGAACAAGGGTATGAGTTAGCAGTAGATAAAGAACGTGAGTATCTTAAGGAAAATATTAAATGATCATCTTGGTTACAGTATTCGCCCTGATTATTTGGTTTTTAGCAGGGATAGCTATCAGCTTCTTACTTGTTGGGGTGGCGAAAAAAAGGGGTTGGTTAAATACCGGTAAAAAACACTTAGTTCTAAAAATTGTTTTATCACTCATCATATTTATGTTACCCGCTGTGCCAAATTTTATCTCATACTATTATGTAAAATTTACTTTCCCAATGGTCTGTCAACAAATGGATCGAGATAAACAAGATGCTCCAGTGGAAATCACATTGTTCAGGTCAACTTGCCCGATGACCACCATCAATATTTCCGGACTGGACTATGTTTCGTGGGCTATGAATGAAGAAACAGAGCAAAAATGGGGATCTGCTCATTGGACGGACGGCTTCGAATATGGTGAGTATTATTTTAAATATTACCCCAAAGGCTCTCAGGAATGCCGTGATTTATTAACATTCTATCCTGATGCAAAAAATGACATCAATAGAGGAAGACAAAGCCTCGCTGATATTGGATATTCTTTGAAGGATATTTCTAATCAATGTGTTGGTATAGAAAAAACACAAAGTTCACAATTTCAATATAAACAAAAATTCAGGTTTTGGCCTTATTCCGAAATCAATATACCTACTAAGTTTGGATATAGGGTGAACAAAAAAGGAATATGGTTAATTGATAATCAAACTGATAAGACTGTTAGCGAACGCTATAGCTACTCAGCGATTATCCCAAAATTTATTTTAACTTCTTGGTTTTATCCCGTTGAGATGCTTTCTATGAGTTGTGACATTCCCTACAAAGATAAAAATAAATATGGCTACGATCCTGATTTAAGCCCACAAGACCGGGAGTATTAGATTACTTAGGGTATATGGAAGAAAGGGTTGTTTTTTTTAAGTCTAAAGATTAGATGAAAACTCTATATTTCCAATGTCCGCTTCGGGTCGAAAGCAGACACTAATATAAACGGAAAAAATTTAGTATGGGGTTAACAGTCAATAATTGTTAAATGGTCCAATGCTATGGAGACGTGTAATATTTTATATTAAAAGTTTTAAGGCGTGAATTTTCTGGGGGGTAGTTTGTGTAGATATTTGCGGGTTCCCACCTTACATCAGTTTCAATCATTAACCTGAAATTACTGTTATTTACCAGAGTATCATGACATGTGGGGTTGATATAAATAATGATGGCTTCTTTATTGCTATCTTTAATGCTGTCATTGATTTTTGTTATAACTTGCGCGAAAATTTCGGGTGGAAAGGGGTTAAATATATAGAAAATGTTATAGTTGTCATATGACGTAAATTTTACGGCATCTTTTATAAAGATGTTAGAACGGTCATTTTTTAACAATTGGAAATTTTTAATGGCAATGGCGGCGATTTCTTTTGCTATTTCGATACCATCTATTCTCTTAAATGGGAATTTATGCATGGTTCTAATGGCGCTACCCTGGCCGCACCCAATATCAATAATGGCATCATTTTCTTGAATGTTGAGTTTCGAGATCAACTTATATAGCTCATATCCACCTTGTGGTTCGGCCCGATAAATAATTTCCCCGTCATACCCCAATTGCTCAGGTTCTATTGCAACATTTTCAAAGTTGAGGCCTCTTAACTGATCACCGATGAGCCTATGAAAATTAAATAAACTTTTGATCCAAATTATTTTCCCCCGAAATAATAAATTTTCTACCATTAATTAATCCATATGTGTTTTGTGTGCGGAGGAAATTTAAATTTTTCTTACGTGATCCTTATTTTTAATATTCTAGCCTGCGTTCTATTCATCTATGTAAATAGGAAAGATTTTTGATTATTCATTAATATTAATATTTTCTAATATTCACCTTAGGCGATGAAATGTAAATGGACAAGGCGTTTCTAGGCATTATGGGAGCTCTATTGCGAATAGTTCTTAATAACTATTGCAATTGATAATGATTATTATTAATAATATAGCGACGATGATTCGTCGTTGTTAATAATAATGCCAAGCCAGCCAAAGTCAGTTGTGGAAATTTGTGGGTGTAGACACAAACAAAATAACATTGAACAAGCAAGCCAAGCATAAGCTCCCTGTATCAGGGTATTTTAGGAGTTTGCTTGTGAATAATTTAAATGGTGTTTCGAAAATAGTGCTAATGATGGCGCTTTCGACTGCCTTTACTGCCGTATCTGCGAATGCAGAAGCTACAGATGATATTGAAGATGTAATTACAGTAACAGCTACAAAAACAGAACGTAGTGTTTTTAAAACGCCCATTGCTGTGGCGGTGATTGAGCAAGAGGAAATAGACCGTTTTATCCCCCTTTCATTTAAAGATGTCCTTGAGGGGACACCGGGAATATCAATTCAGGGTGGATCGCGCCGTATCGCCGAAGAGCCATCAATAAGAGGTTTTTCAGATCAACAATTGGTGCTTAGAATAGACGGTGCACGTCAGAATTTTGATCAACCGCACAGGGGTCGCTTCTTTGTCGACCCGGCATTAATTAAAAGGGTTGAAGTTATTAGAGGTTCCGCATCCTCTCTTTATGGCAGTGGTGCTATTGGCGGTGTGCTTTCATTGGAAACTAAAGGTGCAAAAGATATGCTTCGTGAGGGGCAGGATCTTGGGGCGCGTTCGAGCTTGGGCTATCAATCAAATGGCGATGAATTATTTACATCGGGTAGTTTGTTTGGGCAAAATGAAAAGATAGATTTTTTAGGTAATGTTGTTTACCGCGAAGTGTATAATGATATGGTTGATGGTTCCGGCAATCCCATTATCGATACACAAGATAAAATTATCAATGGCCACACAAAGTTAGGATTTGAGCCGACACAACACCAACGTTTTGAAATTAATGCTGACTTTTTTAGTGGCAATGGGTTAAATCCAACGGCATCTGACGATGTGTCGTCACCAACGACTGTGGTTGATAGGGATACTAAAGAATATAACCTTCGTGGTAATTATACTTTTAATGATCCGGACAACCAATTTGTCGATTTTAAAACGGTGGTTTATTATGGTGATGTAGATACAACGGAAGACCGTCTATTTGATGACCGTATTGACATATCTAATTTTAAATCTTACGGAATTGATCTTCATAATACCAGCCGGTTTGTGGTCTCCGATCAAATTTCCACCGCGTTAACATATGGCTTTGAATATTTCAAAGATGAACAGAGCGGAACAAGAAATGGGGTAGACCGGATTGAATTTCCGGATGCTGAACGTAAGTTTACCGCCGTATATGCCCAGATGGAAATAGAAATCCTAGACGGCCTTATCTCAATTATTCCCGGTGTGCGTTATGACAGTTTTGATCTAACATCAAATGGTAGTTTTTCTGAGCGAGGCGAAAGTGATTTTACGCCGCGTATTGCTGTAGGTTTTAATCCGACTGAGGAATTATATTTATGGGGTAGTTACTCCGAAGCTTTCCGGGCCCCTACGTTAACAGAACTTTATAATGATGGTGTTCATTTTGCTGTGCCGGAAGGTTTTGGGCCGGGCACAATGGTTGTTAATGAATTTGTTGCGACGCCATTACTTGAGGCAGAGCAGGCAAAATCTTGGGAGGTCGGGTTTCGGTTTCGCCAAACAGACATTGTCGCAGATGGTGACAGCTTCTTGATCAGCGCA
>JAESUD010000093.1 GCA_016763335.1 Emcibacteraceae bacterium
AAATTAGAATATTCTTATTTTCAAATATATTAAGAGACCTATGAATATTTGCAGTAACAACTTCAATTTATCGATTATATATAACAACCTAGGGCTGAATTATCTTTATAAAAATAAAAAGTTTGGTTATTCTCTTTTACTGCTATTCGGGCTATAAATACTTAATTGGAATGGTAATGAAACCTGAGTGATCTTTTATGAAAATTAACACATCAAGAATACATAGTCGAATTGAGGCGCTTGCAAAAGTTGGCAAAACTTCTGATGGCGGTTCGAGGCGAATTGCCCTTACGGACGATGACAAAGCAGGCCGTGACCTGCTGATTTCCTGGATGGAAAAAACCGGGTTGGATATTAAGATCGACCAATTAGGGAACATTTTTGGCACATTAAAGGGTAAAAATAGTGGTAGTCCTGTTATGATGGGCTCTCATATCGATACCGTGGGTAATGGGGGGCATCTTGATGGATGTTACGGTGTTATCAGCGGGCTTGAGGTCATTGCGACTTACGTCGATCATAATGAAGTTCCCGAGCATGATTTATGTGTTGCTATTTTCACCAACGAAGAAGGCGTACGCTTTCAACCGGATATGCTTGGGTCGTTGGTTTATGCCGGTGGTATGAGTGTCGGCGAAGCACATGAAATCGTATCCACAGACGGGAAAACACTGCTTGAAGAACTTATCAGAACTAAATATCTAGGTCATATGGAATGTGGGTCAATCATTACCCATGCTTACATAGAACTTCATATTGAGCAGGGGCCTGTGCTGGAAAATAATAATACTTTCATTGGTGTTGTGGAAGGTGTTCAGGGTATTTCATGGCACAGCATCACTTTTAAAGGCCAGTCTAATCATGCTGGCACAACACCGATGAACATGCGCAAAGATGCTGCATATGCCGCCTCAAAGCTTGTCGTTGCCGTACGCGAGATTACCGAGGAAATAGGGGTGGGACAGGTTGGAACTGTCGGTGTCATAACGCCTAAACCAAATTTAATTAATGTCGTGCCAGGCGAAGTTCAAATGACCGTTGATTTAAGAAATATTGACGAAGAAAAACTGAAAGCTGCGGAATTTCTTCTTAAGGAAGTCATTGATTATATTTGCATTGAAGAAGGCGTTAAGGTTGAAATCGAACAACTCGTGCGGTTTGAGCCGGTAGTATTTGATGAAAAAATTGTCGAATTAATTGCTGATACTGCTGAAGAAAATGGCTATTTTTATACAAGACTAAATTCAGGAGCCGGGCATGATGCCCAAATGATGGCGAGGATTTGTCCGGCAGCGATGATTTTTGTACCATCGCGTGATGGCATAAGCCATAATCCGCGCGAATATACGGCAACCGAATTACTTGATGCGGGTGCCGAAGTTTTATTAAAAGCTATTCAAAAAATTGATCAGGGCGATATTAATACGAATGCAAGTTAAAATTGATCTTTAAATTACGAATATTCCGACAAAAATTCAGATATTTTATTAAGGCCGGTTTTTAAAATATCTACATTATTTGCATAACCAATTCGCAAATACCCTTCCATATCCATAGCGCTTCCCGGTGTTAGCATCACGCCGGTTTTATCCAGCAAGTTGACACAAAAATCACGTGAATGGATGTCAATATCATATTTCAGTAAGGCGGTTGTTCCCGATTTTGGCTTTACATATGAAATAAGAGGCTCGTTTTGTATCCATTCATCCAGAATTTTCAAATTCCCACGCGTAATTTTTTGGTTTCTGTCTATTATTTTATCTTTGCTTTCTAGTGCAATAGCGGCAAAATGATCATCAATCATGCTGATGCTGATGGTGTTATAGTCTCTGCGTATTGATACGGCTTTTAAAATTTCAATAGGGCCGGCCATCCAGCCTAACCTGAGGCCGGCGAGCGAGAATGACTTTGACATGCTCGCAGTACTAATACCTTTTTCATATATGTCGGCGATTGATTTACTGAAACCGTTACCTTCCTGGTCGCACCCTCTATAAACTTCATCACAAAGAAGATAAGCATCGCAAGTGCGCGCTATATCGGCAATTTTATAAAGCATTTCTTCGCTTATAAGTGATCCGGTTGGGTTGTTTGGATTGGTCAGCGATATAAGTTTTGTTTTTGCGCTAACCAAATTTTTCAACTCGCCCAAGTCTGGCAAAAATTCATTTTCTTCTTTGAGCTGAGAATTTTAACGTCGGCACCGTAACTTTCCGGTATTGAATAATGTTGCTGATAAGTTGGAAGAACTGCAATAACCTCATCGCCGGCAGAAATCAGAGTTTCATAAATTAATGCATTGGCACCGATAGCACCGTGGGTGACGACAATATTATCTAGTTTCTGACTATCATAAAGCGAGGCAATGCTGTTTCTAAGTCTCACCGAGCCCTCGATGGCACCGTAAGTCATTTTTATAGGCAGCAATTCGGAAAGAATAGTCTCTTTTTTACCTGTTATTTCAAGAAGTTGCTCAATGGTGAGCGATTCAACACAAGTTTCCGCAAGATTGTACTCGCAGTTATTCTCATACTCATTCATCCAGATTTCGACGCCAAATTCTCTGATTTTCATTTAATTTACCTCATTATTTTAACATAGTTTATGCGTCAATGATTTTTGTTCAATGTTTAATTTAGAATAATTGGCCAATATTTAGAAATACCGCTGTTGCCCTATTTGATCCCACAGTAATACTGAAGTAGATTAGAAATTTTTCTGCTGATGGAATAATACGTTTTCTCAAACGGCTTTATTCCCCTAATTTTATACCTTAGTTATTCTATAATAACTCGAAAGATAATGGGTTTTTTGTTATATTACGATAAAATAATATATTGGAGTGTTCAATTTGCCAGAAATAACCAAAAACCGAGTGCTATCCATTGATATATTGCGTGGTTTAGTGATGATCCTTATGGTTCTTGATCATGTACGTGACTTCTGGTCCTTTACAAGTTTCTCACCCGAGGATTTGAGCCAGACATATACTGCTCTTTTCTATAGCCGTTGGATCACCCATTTTTGCGCCCCTGTTTTCGTTTTCTTATCGGGTGTGAGTGCCTATCTTCATATGACTGCCAAAACAATGGAGAAGCGTGATTTTTCTAAGTTTCTTATATCGCGGGGGCTATGGCTTATTTTGGTTGAAATCACATGGGTCAGCTTTGCATGGCAATTATGGACCTATAATTCATTTTATCTGCAGGTAATATGGACCATCGGTATTAGTATGATATGCCTTGGTGGTCTTATACATTTGTCGAAGAAAAGTATTCTCATTATTAGCTTTATAATGATTTTTGGTCATAATTTTCTGGACGGCATCGATCCTGAAATATTTGGGAATTTTAGCTGGTTATGGAATATCCTTCATAACCAGACATATGTAATGACGCCTTCATTACCGATTAGAGGGTTTCTTACCGGTTATCCCTGTATTCCGTGGATCGGGGTTATGGCGCTTGGTTATGTTATGGGGCAGGTTTTCACACAACCGATGGAGCAAAGACATAAAAACCTCTTTAAAATTGGTTTTGGTTCTGTGGCCCTATTTGTTGTTCTACGGTATATGAATGTTTATGGTGATACGACTGATTGGTCTGTCCAGGAGCGTGGTTTTGATTTTACTATAATGTCTTTTTTTAATACAGAAAAATACCCGCCGTCGCTTTTATTTCTGCTAATGACACTCGGGCCATCATTATTGCTCATGCCTTTAATGGATAGAATGAGCGGACGTGTTGCAAGCTTTTTACAGATATATGGCAAAGCGCCATTTTTCTTTTATGTGCTTCATTTGCCATTGGTTCATATATCGTCTTATATACTTTACTATCTTTTTTATCAGGGTGATGGATCGTCATTTCGCAGTCACGCATCATGGGCATCGTCATACGAGCCAAGCATGCTTAGATGGTATCTTATGACGGTGTTTTTTGTATTGCTTTTCTATTATCCCTGTAAATGGTTCGGTGAATATCGCCAAACTCATAAACATAGGTGGTTAAGTTATATCTAACGAGATAAAGAACTTGTAATTATGCCAGCGTTTGGCCGTAAAATGGGCAGGTTCTCTATTACTGGGTATGATACGCCTCTTATGGGGGAATAAAAATAATTTTCGTTCTCAATCAAACCCGTTTTGGAAACAGGGTCGACAAAAGACAGGTTTTGAACTGAACCTGAATTATTAGTTTTCTGAATGACAAAGGCGGCTGTTCTATTCTGAGGATTAATATAGTTCGTGGTAAGTCCGTTATGGAGCACCTTTGCATTGGATAATGTCTGCAATAGATCTGGAATGCCTTTTATGTAGTTGAAACTGTCCATTCGCTGTCGTTGAGCATCATCTGATAATTCATAAGAAGGTTCAAGCAACACTAATCCTTTTCTCGCAACTCTTAAAAGCTCTGAAAGTATTATTTCTTCTTTCCCGCCGTTCGGCTCTAAGGCATGAGATGTTACGATCAAGTCAATTGAATTATCTTCAAACGGAAGCATCAGTAATTCACCCACGAATATCTTTGTGCGGTCAAATATGTTTTTATCCACGTGGGATTGATAGAATTGTTTACCAACTTGGCATCTGCTAAAACTGATGTCGCAGGCAAAAAAGTGATCGACATTATTCATTCTGTTAAACAAAGCCTGAGTATTGCATAATTCGCCACAACCGACATCCAGCACGGAATTAACATTTGTAAAATATTCCCTAATTAATTCAAAATGTTTCAATGTATATTTGTCAACACTGTCTGCATCATAGTTTGCTATATATGTTCCGGCTTGCAAATCGTATGAGATTTCAATGATTTGTTCCCGGCTTAGCAATTCACCATATTTCTCTTCAATAAAATGCATGATGTTTTCGCCGCGCTCATAGGCCTCTTTGATTTCCGGCAAATTTATATGCGAAAGGGTGCTATTCATTGTAAAGTAATTTTCATTTAAGTTCGTTGCTTCTTTCATACATGACCTGACCACCTACGATCGTCATATCGACTTTTACATCAATAATTTTTTCAGGGGCAATTTCAAAAATATTCTCACTTATGATCACCATATCTGCAAGCTTGCCTACTTCAATGGTACCGGCGTCATCTTCCTGAAAGCCTGCATATGCATTATTAATGGTATAGGCTTTTACGGCTTGTTCGACGGTGATACGTTGTTCAGGAACCCAGCCGTCTGGGTTTTTACCATCTAATGTCCGGCGGGTAACGGCACCATATATGCCGCTTAGTGGCTCAAGCGGGGCCACCGACCAATCGGAACCAAAAGTCACCATTGCATTTGCGTCAAATAATGATTTAAACGGATATGTGCCGGACAGGCGTTCAGCCCCAATTCGTTTTTCGGCCCAACGCCCATCGTCAATGGCATGATAGGGTTGTACTGATGCGATGGCACCAATTTCTTCAAATATTCTTAAAATTTCATCATTGGTTTGATCGCCGATACCATGAATGGCAAGCTGAAACCCTAACGTATGAGCTTTTTCAAGACTTGCTTTTAGCACATCCATTTGCATTAATGGAAAACCATTTGTATCCGGTTCGTCGCTATAGGGTTCATAAAACCATGCTGTCGTGCTGCCCAGTGATCCATCGACGAGTTCCTTGACGCCACCAAACCTCAGCCAGTCGTCGCCTTTGCCTTCATTCTTGATCATCTCGGCCAATTTGTCTGTATTGCCAATATAGGGGAAATAATAAGTGCGAATTTTTAAGCGGCCTTCTGCTTTGGCTTTTTTGAATGTCTCAATATTATCCCAGCTACCCATATTGTGAATTTGCGTGACACCGTTTTCAAGGGCTTCCTGAATGCCAGCATCAAAAGTTCGTATGGATTGTTCAGGTGTAAGTTTAGGGAAGATATTCCATACCAAGTTCATGGCATTATCTTTTAACACCCCGGTTGCTTCACCATTTTCATCGCGTACGATCAGGCCGCCTTCCGGGCTCGGTGTGTCTTTTGTAATACCGGCAAGCTCAAGCACAATAGAATTGGCAATCGCCATATGCATATCTGTTCTGAGCAGAAATAACGGATTATTTTGTGTATGTTCATCAACCCAGTTTTTATGCGGTAATTCTCCGCCCCACATTTCATGGTCCCATGACCCGCCGGCGATCCATTCATCTTCCGGCAGATCGTTTACATAATTTTGTATGCGGCTAACAAATTCTTGCTTGCTGTCTGATCCTTGAGTTTTAATGCTGATCAGGGTGGCGGCACCGTCCATGAAATGGGTGTGGTTATCAATGAAACCGGGTAATACGAGCTTTCCTTTGGCATCAATTATTTCTGCCCCGGGATACTTTGTTTCCAACTCTTTTTCACCGACAGCAATAATTCTTTCATTTTCAGTAACGACCACTTCCGCCCATGGCTGTGCATCATTGCCTGTCCAGATTTTGGCATTGACTAAAATCTTGATGTCATGATTTTCTGTGAGTGTCTCGCTCTGTTCATCCTGCGAAGCGCAGGCTGAGACTAATAAAAGTCCACAACTTATTATTATTTTTAAAAAACTCATCATAATATCCCTAAACTTATAAATATAAGGACATGTTATTGACTGTTGCACCTTAGTTCAATAACAAATACGCAATAAACTTGATGTGTTATTCATTGTTCA
>JAESUD010000094.1 GCA_016763335.1 Emcibacteraceae bacterium
ATTTTTTCACCAGTACGTGGGTTACGGCCAACTGATGCTGCACGTTGTGCTACACTGAATGTACCAAAACCAACGAAGCGTACTTCGTCACCGCTAGCAAGAGTATTCACGATTGTACTAAACACGCCGTCAACAGCTTGCGCTGCGTCTGCTTTTGATAGACCAGCTACTTCTGCTACGCTATTAATTAGTTCGTTTTTGTTCATTATCTTCCCCTTAATATATAAGTCGTAATGTTTATGGTTAATTTATTCATGTTTGTGATTAACTTCTTCATCTGATGTGATCTAAAGTTGATGCATCTTAGACGACAATTTAATTTCGTCAAAGGGAAAAGCTCACAAAACTGCGGTTTTTTTGCATAAAGATTACTTGACATTGATTATCAAAAGATTTTTCCAATAAAAAAACACTCTTTTGATACGAAAGAGTGTTTTTCATGTCAGCTTATACAACTTAAGTTTAAAAAGCGGCCCCATTTTGGGACAATTTTTTATCAATGATGCAAATGATCTTTATAATTGGAATCACTTTCCTTGTTTCCAAGTGAGGTGATTCCCTCTATTTCATCTTCATTGAGAGGAATTATTGGCGACGCCAATGCATTTTCCAATACCTGATCGACGTTTGTCATCGGCACTATATCAAGTCCCTTTTTTACATTATCCGGAATTTCAACGAGATCTTTTTCATTCTCAATTGGAATGAGAACTTTTTTAATACCACTTCTATGCGCAGCCAGTAATTTCTCTTTAAGTCCACCAATAGGCATCACCTTACCTCGAAGGCTGATCTCACCAGTCATTGCCACATCATGGCGAACCGGAATTCCCGTTAATACAGAAACAAGCGAAGTAATCATCGCCACGCCGGCCGACGGGCCGTCTTTTGGTGTTGCGCCCTCGGGGACATGTATATGTATATCATTGGCGTCGAACGCATTTGGCTGAATACCAAATTCCGGCGCTTTTGAACGAACATAGCTCAGCGCCGCTTTAATTGATTCTTGCATCACCTCGCCAAGTTTACCAGTGATTGTAACCTTACCTTTTCCTCGCGATACGATCGCTTCAATAGAAAGAATTACACCACCAACCTCAGTCCAGGCTAGGCCTGTTGTAATACCAACTAAATCTTCATCTTCAACTTCACCGAAGCGATGTTTTCTAATGCCTGCAATTTTTTCAAGATTTTTAACCGTGACAAAAACTTTTTTGGTTTTACCCATAACGATGAGCTTAGTTGCCTTACGAATTAAATTGGCAATTTCACGTTCAAGATTACGCACACCTGCTTCGCGGGTATAATAACGTATCACATCACGTAAGGCAGCATCAGAAATTGACCACTCTTCATCTTTAAGACCATGATCTTCAACTTGTTTTTTAATAAGATGACGTTTGGCAATCTCAACCTTTTCATCTTCTGTATAACCGGAAAGACGAATGACCTCCATACGGTCCAGAAGTGGCCCCGGCATATCAAGCGTATTAGCGGTCGTAATAAACATCACATCTGATAAGTCATAATCAACTTCAAGATAATGATCATTAAACTTGCTATTTTGTTCAGGGTCCAGAACTTCTAGTAATGCCGATGATGGATCACCACGAAAATCATTACCCATTTTGTCAATTTCATCAAGCAGGAACATAGGGTTACTAGAGCCGGCCTTTTTCATGCTTTGAATAATTTTTCCTGGCATTGATCCAATGTAAGTTCTTCTATGACCACGAATCTCTGCTTCATCACGGACACCACCAACGGAAAAACGAACATATTCACGGCCCGTTGCTTTAGCGATGGATTTTCCGAGTGATGTTTTACCCACACCCGGCGGTCCAACGAGACAAAGAATTGGTCCTTTAATTTTTTGAGTACGTGTTTGAACCGCAAGATATTCGAGGATTCTTTCTTTAACCTTATCAAGTCCATAATGATCTTCGTTAAGAATTTTTTCGGCAGCATTTAAGTCCGTTTTAATTGAACGTTTTTTATTCCAAGGAATAGAAAGGATCCAATCGAGGTAATTTCTTACAACAGCTGATTCCGCAGACATAGGGCTCATGGACTTAAGCTTCTTAAGCTCTCCCAATGCCTTCTCTTTGGCTTCCTTGGAAAGTTTTGTCTTTTTAATCTTGGCTTCTATTTCTGAAATTTCGTCTTTACCGTCTTCGGTTTCACCAAGCTCTTTCTGAATGGCTTTCAATTGCTCATTAAGGTAATATTCTTTTTGAGTTTTCTCCATTTGACTTTTTACACGACGACGGATTTTCTTTTCCACCTGCATAACGCCAATTTCACCTTCCATTACGGAATATATTTTTTCAAGCCTGTTGGAAACATTTTCATCTTCCAATAGTTTCTGTTTATCAGAAATCTTAAGGCTAAGATGCGATGCAACGACATCGGCAAGTTTTCCTTCGTCTTCAATCTCGCCCGTAGTTTCCAAAACTTCTGATGGAATTTTCTTGTTAAGCTTCACATATTGGCTGAATTTTCCAATAACAGAACGGCTAAGAGCCTCAAGCTCCTCGGCAGAGTTTTTTGTTGTTACGACTTCTTCTGTTTCTGCTTCAAAAAACTCATCAGAACCAACGAAGCTGGTTATTTTAATACGTTGAACACCTTCAACGAGTACCTTAACTGTACCGTCCGGTAATTTTAATAATTGCAACACGGTCGCAAGTGTACCTGTACGGTAAATATCATCCACATCCGGCTCATCAAGATTGGCATCTTTTTGGGCGACCAGAAGAATTTTCTTTTCAGAATTCATTACCTGTTCAAGCGCTTTCACAGATTTCTCGCGGCCAACAAAAAGCGGCACAATCATATGCGGAAACACGACAATGTCTCTAAGTGGTAATACAGGATAGATTTTGCTCATATGGCATCCAAAACAATTAAAATTGAACTAATTACTAACAAATGTAATGCGCCACTACGGCAAATTCAAGACCGGCAGGTGTATAAAAAATAAATTAAGCGCCAGCGCCCGCTTCATCCTGCTTTTTATCTGCATAGATATAAAGCGGCTGTGCATTACCATATACGACTTCTGCATTAATAACGACTTCTTGAACACCTTCAAGGCCAGGAAGTTCAAACATTGTATCAAGCAAGATATCTTCCATTATCGAACGAAGTCCGCGAGCACCTGTTTTCCTACCGATTGCTCTTTTTGCAATAGCAATAAGTGCATCATCAGTAAAACGAAGTTCTACTTCCTCCATTGAAAAAAGGCGTTGATATTGTTTTACAAGTGCATTTTTGGGGAGACTAAGAATTTGCACAAGCGCGTCTTCATCTAA
Source organism: Emcibacteraceae bacterium (assembly GCA_016763335.1). Classification (GTDB taxonomy): domain Bacteria; phylum Pseudomonadota; class Alphaproteobacteria; order Sphingomonadales; family Emcibacteraceae; genus Pseudemcibacter. The sequence goes on from JAESUD010000094.1 coordinate 3,315, forward strand.
ATCCGTTAGCGTTGCTAAAACAGGAAGACGACCAATAAACTCTGGAATAAGACCAAATTTTACCAAATCTTCCGGCTCAGCTTGCATAAGAAGCTCACCGACTGAATGCTCTTCTTCACTTTTAACATTTGCGCCGAATCCGATTGATTTACCATCGTTACGATTAGCGATAACTTTATCAAGGCCAGAAAATGCACCTCCACAAATAAAGAGAATATTTGTTGTGTCCACTTGCAGGAACTCCTGCTGAGGATGCTTACGACCACCTTGCGGCGGAACGCTGGCTACAGTGCCTTCCATAATTTTAAGAAGTGCTTGCTGAACTCCCTCACCTGACACATCGCGTGTAATGGAAGGGTTATCGGACTTACGACTAATTTTATCAACTTCATCAATATAAACAATACCGCGCTGGGCTTTCTCAACATTATAATCTGATGCTTGCAACAATTTAAGGATAATGTTTTCTACATCTTCGCCCACATAACCGGCTTCGGTTAGTGCTGTGGCATCAGCCATTGTGAACGGAACATCAAGTATCCGAGCAAGGGTCTGTGCGAGCAATGTTTTACCACAACCCGTTGGACCCATAAGCAAAATATTTGATTTAGACAGCTCGAGCTCATCATTACTAGAAGCATGATGCAGGCGTTTATAATGATTATGTACAGCAACAGAGAGAACTTTTTTAGCCATTTCCTGACCAATAACATAATCATCAAGAACTTTCAAAATTTCAGATGGCGATGGCACCCCTGATTCTGACTTTGCAAGCGATGTCTGGCTTTCTTCACGGATAATATCCATACAAAGTTCAACACATTCATCACAAATAAATACTGTCGGCCCTGCAATTAGCTTTTTCACTTCATGCTGGCTTTTACCGCAGAATGAACAAAAAAGAGTGCTTTTCGTATCATCAGATTTTGATTTAGACATATGGTCAGATTTCCTAAAATTTATTCTTTAAACGCGACTACAGATATACCAACTTAAAATATTGTGAAAAAATATCAATATTAAAAATATTTATAGCGCATAATATGGAAACAATTAATTAACAACGATGAAAAATGTACAGTTTTTATTAAAAAAACAAAAGGCTTAGTCTTCTTCTGTATCGTCGGTGCGCTTTTCATATATTTTATCAATCAAGCCAAATTTCTTCGCATCTTCAGGTGACATAAAATTATCACGGTCCATTGCTTTTTCGATATCGGCCAGTTTTTGTCCAGTATGTTTGACATAAATTTCATTAAGACGTTCTCTTAATAAAAGAATTTCTCTTGCCTGAATTTCAATATCACTTGCTTGCCCTTGAGCACCACCTGATGGTTGATGGATCATAATGCGGCTATTTGGCAGTGAAAAACGCTGTCCCGGCTCACCGGCGGTAAGTAGTAGCGATCCCATTGAACAAGCCTGCCCAATACAAATTGTTGTAATTTTTGGGCGAATATATTGCATCGTATCATAAATACCAAGGCCTGATGTTACGATACCACCGGGTGAATTAATATAAAATGCAATATCTTTTTTCGGGTTTTCAGCTTCTAGAAATAATAACTGTGCGGTGATTAAAGCAGACACACTGTCATTCACCTGTCCAGTAAGAAAAATAATACGTTCTTTTAAAAGACGTGAGAAAATATCATATGAACGTTCACCTCTACTTGTTTGCTCAACAACCATGGGAACCAGGTTATTCATTGTAGTATCGATAAAATCGTTCATTTAAGCTTTCCTTTTTTTAATCAATTATTTTCTTGAAAGTTACACTATAGCTAAACTCTCATTAAATAATTAATTTTATTTCTTTTTGTCAGCTTTTTTTGCTACTGCCTTTTTAGGGGCAGCTTTTTTAGCAGCATCCTTTTTTGGGGCAGCTTTCTTAGCAGCAGCTTTCTTTTTCGGAGCTACTTTCTTTTTAGATTTCTTCTCAGGAGCGTCGTCATCTTCGGCTTCAATAATAGCGATCATTTCGTCTGAAGAAACTTTTTTCTCGGTAATTTTTGCAAGTTCAAGGATGAAATCAACCACTTTTTCTTCATATAACGGCGCTTTCATTTGTGCTAGAGCATTTGGGTCTTTTTGGAAATATTCAAAAACCTGTTGTTCTTGTCCCGGATATTTACGGGCTTCAGCAGAAATAGCACGTGTAATTTCATCTTGACCGACTTGAATATCATTTTTGCTACCGATTTCAGACAAAAGAAGTCCTAAACGAACACGGCGAAGAGCAATATCTTTATATTCCTCTTTAACTTCGTCAGATGGTTCTTCAGTATCTTCTGGTTTTGCATCAGGATTGGTTTCAACCGCTTGACGGTGCATATCCATCTTGATTTGTTGCATGATCTGTTCATTTTCCATTTCAAGCATATTGCTCGGCACTTCAAAATCAACAGCTTCAGCAAGGACGTCAAGAAGAGCGCGCTTGATATGAGTGCGACTTAGGCCGCTATGTTCATTTTCAATTTGACCTTTAACCGCATTTTTAAGTCCGTCAAGATCTTCAAGACCAAGGCGTTTGGCAAGTTCATCATCAACCTTTACAGCTGCTGGTTTTTGCACTTCTAATACGGTTACTTTAAAGACGGCTTCTTTACCGGCAAGGTTTTCAGATTGATACCCTTCAGGGAAAGTGACAACAACATCTTTTTTGTCGCCGGCTTTTACACCAACAAGCTGCTCTTCATATCCGGGAATAAATGTGTTTGAGCCCAGTACAAGTTGCGCACCTTCGGCAGTACCACCTTCAAATTCTTCGCCGTCCACAGAGCCAACATAATCAATTAACACCGCATCGCCGTCAGCAGCTTTCGTTGTTTTTGCCGCTTTTTTATAATCTTTTTGACCAGAAGCAATATTTTCAACCGCATCATCAATTTGTTTTTTGTCAACTTTAACAACCAGACGCTCAAGCTTAATTTTCGCGAGGTCAGGAAGATCAAAATCAGGAACAACTTCTAGCTCCATTGAATAGACAAGGTCTTCACCATCCTCGAATGAAACCACTTCGATTTTTGGCTGCGTCGCAGGACGGTCACCTTTTTTCTTTAGAACCTCGGCGGAAGTCTTATTTATCGTTTCTTCAAGAATTTTACCAAGGAGATTTTTACCATGAAGTTTCTTAAGCAGTGAAACGGGCGCTTTTCCTGGCCTAAAACCTTGCATCTTCACTGTTTTTTGCACTTCTAGTATTTCAACGTCTATTTTTGCATCAATATCTGCTGCTGTTATAACAACTTCATATTTACGTTTTAGTCCGTTATTTTCTTTTTCAGTAATCTTCATGGATCAACCATTCTAATAATAAAGGGACCTTGCAATTACTCACAAAGTCCATGTTACTTAGTCCAATGCCGTGATTTTCTGGTGCGGGTGAAAGGACTTGAACCTTCACTTCTCTCGAAACTAGAACCTAAATCTAGCGCGTCTACCAATTTCGCCACACCCGCTTAAACGCTACCAAAAACATCACATTTGCGTGTTGAGACTCATTTATAGCTATTTAAAAATAAAACGCCACAGAAAAATACATATTTTTGAATTTTTTTTTATCTATCACTCACAAGGCCAAGAGTTACCTTAAAATGCTTACATTAAATGACATAACAATGCTGTTATAATTTTTGGTATTTTCTTTTCCAAATCTTCGGATATTAATCCCAACCCCGACTCATTGGCACATTCACCATGAATCCATACTGCCGCACATGCGGCATCAAAAACATTCATATTTTGAGCTAATAATCCTGTAACAATGCCGGCAAGAACATCACCTGAGCCCGCTGTAGCAAGTGTCGGCGGGGCATTATTTGAAATAACCGCTCGCCCATCAGGTGCCGCAACCACCGTATCTGGCCCCTTAAATATTATTACAGCACCAGATAACTCCGCAGCGCTTCTTGCTGCCGTAATTTTATCAAGTTTTTTAAGATACGGAAAAAGTCTGGCAAATTCACCAGCGTGTGGGGTTAAAACACATTCATCATTCTCAGATGATTTTATCACATCAAATAATTCGCGTGGTGCATTTTCAAAAAGACTTAAAGCATCAGCATCTAGGACAATTTTTTTATCAGCGCCTAATATATCGAGCACATTCTGTTTCGTTTCATTCGTAAGACCCGCAGCCGGCCCTATACACCAAGCATTTAATCTTTGATCCGTTAAATCTTCAACAATGGCACTACGCCTCTTAATCATTATTGATGTTAAATGCGCCGCATGAACCATTAATGCATCTTGCGGGCTGCTAACACTCACCAGCCCCGCCCCAATGCGCTGCGCGGCAACCGCTGCCAAACGGCTTGCCCCTGTATGAAGAGAATCACCACTGACAATTACAGCATGACCACGGTTATATTTATGTCCGCTCCCGCTGGGTTGCGGAAAAGTTTTCTTCCAGAGCCTTGGTGAATTAATAAATATGTTCGGCTCAACCTCCCCCACAACACGGTCAGAAATGCCAATATCCGCAACAATTAACTCACCACAATATTCTTTGCCGGGATAAAGAATATGGGCTGGTTTCATTCGGCAAAATGTCACGGTTTTATCTGCTGTAAAAGCGAGACCCAAGACTTCCCCCGTATCGCCTTTTATACCGCTGGGAATATCAACGGCAATTTTAATGACTTTCGATTGGTTTGCCGCCTCCAAAGTTTCTTTCACTATACCTGTAATATCTTTTGAAAGCCCTGTACCGAATATGGCGTCCACAATGACATTTTGATTTTGCACAACATCCTTACTAAGGGGTAATATCTCACCGCCCCACTTCTTTGCCATATAGTATGCGTCGCCCTGCAAGCTCTCCACCGCCCCTAAAAGGGCAATCTGCACATTCCATGCCGCTTCTTTCAGGCGTCTGGCAATAACAAAACCGTCACCACCATTATTTCCCGAACCACAAAGAACAAGCGCATTTGACCCTGAGCAGTTTTTAGTGATTTCACGTACAACACATAATCCAGCCTGTTCCATAAGGTCGGCCCCACCGCGACCACTTTTGCGTAAGTCTGCAATTGCGATCTGATCAGCACGCGCCATTTGTGACGTTGATAAAATGCAGTCTATATTGGTATTTCCCATATTCATTTTAACCATAATGGTGGATCATTGACCATAATTGTAAAGCCGTCGAATCGGTATTCACGGTCACCATCTGCGATTTTATATTCAGCATCCGGTTTTTTAATATCTATAAAGGCCTGATGCATCGCCTCAAGATAATCACTACTGACCCATGGCTCATTATGAGACGGAAGCAAAATATCCACTTCACTTGCCATTCCGGCCAACCTTTCAGCCGTTCTGGCGTAATCATTCACGTTTGAACCCGTTAAATGTGCATATAAAGTTGCGGGATAAAACGTATCACCCGTAAACATCAATCGTGCTTCCCGGTCTATAACCACCAGTGCATCCGGCGCATGGCCTGGTATCAAAAACACTTCAAGCACACGTCCGCCAAGGTCAATTTTATCGCCGTCTTTTATGATAGTGGTAATTTCAAATGGCCTGATCCGGTAATTATCCACTGTGATACCATTCGGCATCGGCTTCCACACCCAACCGGGACCAACATATTCTCGCACTTGATCGTTTGCCTGCCCCATTGCATTCTTAGCTGTAAAGTCGGTTGCAGTGCCATATACATCGTCAAAAGCATAATTACCGCCCACATGATCGTAATGAGTATGCGAATTAAGAACTGTAACTGGCAAATCTGTCAAATTTAAAACCAGCTTTTTCATATCCCCGACACCTATTCCGGTATCAAACAACAGCGCCCTTTTATCCCCTAATATCAAATAAGAGATTACTTCTTCAAATTGCCCCATTTCATAAATCGCATAAATGCCGTCAGTGATCAGATAAACTTCAAACCATTGCTGTTGTTGCTCTACCTTCTCAAACCGGGTCCATGCTTCCCTTGGTAATTTATCCCACCAGTTATCCTTACCTTCACCGCGGCCAAGCACCTGAACATTGTCAGCACTGACACCATCACTTTGCAGCGCATCATTACAGGAAGACAAAAAGATAAAAAAAGTTGAAACAAACAATATATTTAGAAGAAAATTTTTCGACATAAAGCTGACCTCATTCACTAGAATAATTGAAGCATAAACCTATATTATCGTTTTAGATATGTATACGGAGAAAATGGGGCGAGTGACGGGGATTGAACCCGCGACTTCCAGAATCACAATCTGGCGCTCTAACCAACTGAGCTACACCCGC
>JAESUD010000095.1 GCA_016763335.1 Emcibacteraceae bacterium
GATCAGGACCTTGCCGCAATTGGCTATCAAAATAATGTTGCCGACCAAGTGGTACAAATGGCCAAGCTTGCTCAAGATAGCGGTCTAGACGGCATAGTATGTTCACCACATGAAATTAGCCTTATCAAAAATGCCTGCGGCAAAGGCTTTAAGCTAATAGTCCCAGGCATAAGACCCGCCGGCAGTGCCAAAGGGGACCAAAAACGCGTTATGACACCGTTTGAGGCTGTCTCGTTAGGGGCTGACTATCTCGTTATTGGCCGCCCGATTACCCAAGCGGATGACCCCGCAGAAGCGGCACGTAAAATTGCCGATGAGATTAACAGTTAGCCATGAATACAGAAGCCAAAATTTGCGGACTATCCACAAAAGAAACTGTCCTTGCTGCCGTTGAGGCCGGTGCCAGATATGTCGGGTTTGTATTCTATGAAAAATCACCCCGAAATGTCAGCATCGAAACAGCGGCGGAACTAACCGCACACGTAGGTCCCGATGTTTTGAAAGTGGGTGTTTTCGTTAATCCCGATGATGCTTTATTGGTCAGCGTTTTAAAAGATGTTGATATTGATATAATTCAGCTTCATGGTCATGAAACACCTGAACGGGTGCAATATATTCGCACTCGGTTTTCATAAATCATTATGAAGGCCATTGCTGTGTCCGCCATTGGTGATATTATTCGTGCCCGGGAATATGAAAAAAAAGTAGATATGCTACTATTTGATGCCAAAGCACCAATTACAATGGATGATGCATTGCCCGGTGGTAACGGCCTTTCGTTTGATTGGAAATTAATTTCCGGTCATCAATGGCATGTACCATGGATGCTCTCCGGTGGACTTGATGTAAAAAATGTCAATGAAGCGATTAAAATCAGCGGCGCAAAGATAGTCGATATATCCAGTGGCCTTGAAACCACGCCAGGCAATAAAGATATAAATAAGATAAGGACTTTCATGGAAGCCCTTCAGGAAACAAATGATGAGTGATAAAAAAGTAAATAGCTACCGTACCGGTCCCGACGAAGATGGCCATTTCGGCATCTTTGGTGGTCGTTATGTAGCTGAAACGCTGATGCCGCTCGTTCTTGAAGTGGAAAAAACCTACCAAGAAGCCAAAAACGACCCCGCTTTCCAGCAGGAATTTCATGAACTATTAAAAGAATATGTAGGACGACCAAACCCGCTTTATTTTGCAAAACGCATGACCGAGCATCTAGGCGGGGCAAAGATTTACTTTAAACGCGAAGAGTTAAACCACACCGGCGCCCATAAAATAAATAACTGCATTGGCCAAATCCTTCTTGCTCGTCGCATGGGTAAAACTCGTATCATAGCAGAAACCGGTGCGGGACAGCACGGCGTTGCCTCAGCAACCGTATGTGCGCTGTTTGGTATGCCCTGTGTTGTTTATATGGGGGCCAAAGATATTGAACGACAAAAACCAAATGTTTTTCGTATGAAATTACTGGGTGCAGAAGTGATCCCGGTAACATCCGGTTCACAAAGTCTTAAAGACAGCATGAATGAAGCCATGCGTGATTGGGTAACCAATGTGGAAGATACGTTTTATATTATTGGCACGGCTGCCGGCCCACATCCCTATCCAGAACTCGTGCGCGATTTTCAATGTGTCATTGGCGATGAAGCGCGCGCACAAATTCTGGAAAAAGAAGGTCGGTTGCCTGACAGCCTCGTGGCCTGTGTTGGCGGCGGATCAAACGCCATTGGGCTATTTCACCCATTCCTGGATGATGATGTCGATATGTATGCGGTTGAAGCGGCAGGGCACGGTGTGGATACTGATAAACATGCAGCATCCTTAACGGGCGGTAGACCCGGTGTGCTCCACGGTAACCGCACTTATTTATTAATGGATGATGACGGACAAATATTGGAAGCCCATTCCATATCTGCCGGACTTGATTATCCGGGCATTGGTCCCGAACATAGCCATCTATATGATATTGGCCGCGTTAAATATGTACCGATTGATGACAAGGAAGCACTAGAGGCATTTACCCTTTGCAGCAAACTAGAAGGCATTATTCCCGCTCTTGAAAGCGCCCATGCCATAGCCTATGTGATGAAACTGGCCCCTACCCTTGCAAAAGATCACATCATGGTAATGGGCCTTAGTGGTCGGGGTGATAAAGATATTTTCACCGTTGCAAAAGCACTGGGTGAGGACATTTAATTATGGGTATTTCAAGGATAGAAAAAAGATTTCAAAAATTAAAAAAGGATAATCGCGCAGGCTTAGTAACATTTACCACCGCCGGCGACCCAGGTTACAGTACCGCTCTTAATATTTAAAAGGGCCTACCCGAAGCAGGTGCCGATATTATCGAGCTTGGCATGCCATTTTCTGATCCTATGGCTGATGGCCCCGCCATTCAGGAAGCCAGCATCCGCGCCCTGAAAAATAAAATGACTTTGGCTAAAACCCTAGAAATGGTTAGAAGTTTCAGGGAAAATGATACTGAAACACCTATCATATTAATGGGGTACTATAACCCGATTTATATTTATGGGGTTGATAAGTTTCTTGAAGATGCTCACAAGGCTGGAATTGACGGCATGATTATTGTTGACCTTCCCCCTGAAGAAGACAGCGAACTTGCCATTCCCGCCAAATCAGCAGATATGGCAATGGTTCATCTCGCCACACCAACAACCGATCAGAAAAGGTTGGTAAAAATATTGAAAAATGGTTCAGGGTTCCTTTATTATGTCACCATTGCCGGGATAACTGGTTCGGCAAAACCAGACTTAGCCCCCGTCAAAGCAGCGCTTGAAAGTTTTAGGGAAACCTCAAATATTCCTATGGCTGTCGGTTTTGGTATTAAAACACCGGATGATGCCGCAAGTTTTGCTGAATTTGCCGATGCCGTGGTTGTTGGTTCGGCAATTGTCGACATTATCAAGAACAACATAAATCAAGAAAATGTTGCAAATTCCACACTAGAGAGTAAAGTCCTATCCTTTGTGAATGAACTCGCTCATGGCGTCAGACAC
>JAESUD010000096.1 GCA_016763335.1 Emcibacteraceae bacterium
CATTTCATAAATTTCCGGATAAGAAATGCCAAGGCGACAGCCACGGTGACCAAGCATCGGATTAAATTCATGCAGTTCTTCGGCGCGACGTTTAAGAAATGCCATATCAACATTCATGACTTTTGCCACAGCTTCAAAATCTTCAACTTTTTGCGGTAAAAATTCATGAAGTGGTGGATCAAGCAGGCGAACCGTTACCGGCAGACCTTTCATAATTGTGAATAGTTCAATAAAATCCTGTCTTTGAACCGGGAGCAGTTTTGTAAGAGCAACGCGGCGACCTTCCTCGTCTTCTGACATAATCATTTGACGGACATTGATAATCCGGTCTGCATCAAAGAACATATGTTCTGTACGGCAAAGGCCAATGCCTTCAGCACCAAATTCGCGGGCGGCAGTGGCATCAAGTGGCGTTTCAGCATTGGTACGGACTTTTAAAGTTCGCTTAGCATCAGCCCAGCCCATAAGTTCATTAAAATGGCTACCAAGTTCAGGTTTAATCGTTGCAACTTCACCCACCATTACTTCACCATTGCCACCGTCAATGGTGATAATGTCGTGATTTTTAATGGTGCGACCTGCGACAGAAATCGTGCCTTCTGACATATCAATATGCAGCGCGCCAGCACCGGAAACGCAAGGGCGTCCCATGCCACGAGCAACCACCGCCGCATGCGATGTCATGCCACCACGACTGGTTAAAATACCGCGTGCCGCGTGCATTCCGTGAATATCCTCTGGGCTTGTTTCGATGCGAACAAGGATCACATCCTTGCCGTCTTTTGACATTTCTTCGGCTTCGTCGGCATTAAACACAACCATCCCACTTGCCGCGCCCGGCGATGCGGGAAGGCCTTTGGTTAAAACATCACGTTTAGCATCCGGATCAAGGGTCGGATGCAGAAGTTGGTCAAGGGCACCCGGCTCAACGCGAAGAAGGGCTTCATCCTTGGTAATAATATTATTATGAACCATTTCAACGGCAATTTTTAGTGCGGCTGGCGCGGTTCTTTTGCCACTACGGGTTTGAAGTATCCATAATTTTTTCTGCTGAACCGTAAATTCGATATCCTGCATATCCCGGTAATGGGCTTCTAGCTTTTGAAAAACATTGGCCAGCTCATTATATACTTCTGGCATGCTTTCTTCCATTGATGGCATATCGGATCCGGCAGCGATGCGAGAAACTTTAGTCAGGTTTTGCGGTGTACGAATACCAGCGACCACGTCCTCACCCTGCGCATTAATAAGATACTCACCATAATATGCATTTTCACCGGTTGATGGGTCACGGGTAAAGGCAACGCCCGTGGCACAGTCATCACCCATATTACCAAACACCATAGATTGTACGTTAACGGCGGTTCCCGATGTATGGGGGATATTGTGAAGACGGCGATAAACCATCGCCCGCTCAATCATCCACGAACCAAATACCGCATCAATCGCGCCCCACAGTTGCTCATTTACATCTTGCGGGAAAGGATGGCCGAGTTCTTCTTCTGTTTTTGCACCATATGCTTTGCATAAAGCTTTCCAGTCTTCGGCCCCAAGTTCGGTATCAAGCACAAATCCATTTTCTTCTTTATGAATTTCAAGAAGTTCTTCGAACAAATAATGTTCAACACCAAGCACCACATCAGAATACATTTGAATGAAACGGCGGTAGCTATCATAAGCGAAGCGTTCATCGCCACTATTTTTAGCGAGCGCCTCAACTGTAATATCATTAAGGCCAAGGTTAAGAACCGTGTCCATCATACCGGGCATGGATTCACGTGCGCCGGAACGAACCGACACAAGAAGCGGGTTTTGCTCATCGCCAAATTTTGCACTAACGGTTTTTTCAATAATGGCAATCGATGCCTTGACCTGTTCAACTAGATCAGCAGGGTACGTATTATCATTATCATAGAATGAAGTGCAGACTTCAGTGGTAATGGTAAAGCCCGGTGGAACGGGTAAAGCAAGGTTTGACATTTCCGCCAAATTAGCACCTTTACCGCCCAATAAATTCTTCATGGAAGCTTCGCCCTCAGCCGATCCATCACCGAAATTATAAACCCATTTTGCCATTTTTAACTTAACCTTCTATTTTAGAAAATTCGATAACCAAATTCATGGTCGTTCTTATTTGTGATAATAATTTTAGTCTATTTACCCGTACGTCTGCTTCATCACTATTCACTGTTACTTTGTCAAAGAAATCATCAATCGGCCCGCGCAAAGAAGAAAGGTGCGTCATTGCACTTTCAAAATTTTCTTGTTTCAAGGCATCAGATACATTTTTCTCAACACCGATCAGTGTGTCATATAATGATTTTTCCTGAACCACATTTAACAGTTCAATATTAACAATTCCCTTATAATCGGTGCTATCTTTCTTTTCTTCTGCTTTTAATATATTTGCCGCCCGTTTATAGCCCGCAAGCAGGTTTTTGCCGTCGTCGGTAGAAATGAATTTTTGCAGCGCATCAGCCTTAGCCATCAACTTTACAAAATCCCAATTAAATTCAGCACCAATAATGTCATGACGCATACCGTTATCTTTTGAATAAACTTTCAAACGGTCCCAGAAGAAATTCATCAAATCAGCTTGATCAAATGCCATGTCATATAAAGACACAGATTTTAAAATTGAGCACTCAAGATCAACTCTAAGGCCATTTTCAATAATTAACCGAATAATCCCTAATGCAGCACGGCGCAAGGCAAACGGGTCTTTCGATCCTGTCGGCTTTTCATCAATAGCAAAGAACCCGACAAGAATATCAATTTTTTCAGACAATGCCACCGCCACACTAACAGGCTCGGACGGGCATTTATCCGATGGGCCTTTCGGTGAATAATGATCTGCGATTGCGTCTGCAATACTGGCATTTATTCCTTCTTCCAAGGCAAAATATTTACCCATTAACCCTTGAAGTTCCGGACATTCATCAACCATGCCTGTAACAAGATCAGATTTTGAAAGCTTTGCAGCAATCTTGGCATTTTCTTCATTCGCGCCAATTTGCTTAGCAATATGTCCAGATAACGCTTCTAATCTTTTAACCCGTGCACCGACAGTTCCAAGCTTTGCATGAAACACAATTTCGTCCAATGCTGGCAAATGACTTTCAAG
>JAESUD010000097.1 GCA_016763335.1 Emcibacteraceae bacterium
AATTGATGAAAATAAAATCATTTGCAGCGGCGTACTTGATACGGTTCGTGCCGCTGCTGCCGGAATTATCATCAATGCAGTAATTAATAATACCCCAATGACTTTTAATGCCACAGCAACTAAAAATGCGATCAATAGCATATAAGTTACTTTAATTCGTCCAACTTTAACACCTTCCGTATGGGCAAGGTCTTCGTGAACGGTCAGTGACAAAAGGTCACGCCATATAAAATAAAGGCAAATTGCCGAAAACGCAGCTACCCCAGCAATAGTATATATATTATCCATGCTAATAGCCAAAATATCACCAACCAGATAATACATCATATCGGTTCTGAAATGATCCATCATTGATATAATAATCATCCCCACCGAAAGTGCACTATGGGCAAGAATGCCGAGTAACGTATCCGATGAAAAGCGTTTATCACGCTGCAAAAATAGCAACATCATCGCCACTGTTGAGCAAGTCGCAACCATTATCGCCGGATTTTCGCTATCAAATGCAATGCCTAACGCAACCCCCATCAGTGCAGAATGTGCAACCGTGTCCCCAAAATAGGCCATTTTACGCCACACCATAAAACATCCAAGCGGTCCGGCTATTGCCGCGACAAGTCCGCCTGCAATCAAAGCATTAATGATAAATGTATCAATCATGGTGATGCTCATGATCATGTTCTTCACTATGATTATGGGTATAAATTGCCACACCTTCCATGGGGCGCCCCATCATGGCATGATATTCCGGGTTATCCTGAACAAATTCCGGTGATCCGCTACAACATATATGACGGTTAAGGCAAAGCACCTGATCGGTAGAAGCCATCACCAGATGAAGGTCATGAGAGATCATAAGAACACCGCATCCCGTATCATCACGAATTTTCGCTATCAAACCGTAAATTTCCTGCTGTCCCATGATATCAATGCCTTGTACCGGTTCATCAAGCACCAGTAAATCTGGCTTACCGAGTATTGCCCGCGCCAATAAAATACGCTGCATTTCACCGCCAGAAGCACTTTGGACCGGATTCTTGGCAAGGCGTGAAAGTCTAACGGTTTCAAGAGCTTGCTCGACATCATCATAAGTTACATTTGGGCGAAGATATAAAAAATCACGAACGCTTAATGGCAACACCTCATCAATCATAACTTTTTGCGGCATATAGCCAACATTGATTGATTTTTCACGGTAAATGTCCCCCGAACTTGCGCTCAAAATGCCAAGGGCTATTTTCATAAGGGTGCTTTTACCGGCCCCGTTAGGACCGATAAGAGTTACCGTTTCCCCGCGTTTTACCGAAAATGAAATATTTTCAAGTACAAGATTTTTGTGATAACTTTTATAGACATTTTCTAATCTTAAAAGTGGACTAGATTCTTCGTCCATCTCTCTTAATTTCTGCAATTTTCACAAATGCCGGCAATTTCAAGAATTGAGTTTTCGTAGCTATAACCGTTTTCTTCAGCAGCCTTTTTTATGACATCATGAAGCGACCTTTCGTTCATTTCCGTCACGTTGCTGCATTTGGTACAAATCATAAAATGCCCCTGATGTTTATGGGCAGGATCACTGCAGCCAACGAATGAATTCAACGACTCGATTCTATGAACAAAACCTTCTTCAATAAGAAAGTCCAGCGCACGATAAACCGTCGGTGGTGCAACTCTTTTCTGACCTTCACTGAGCATATCGAGAACTTCATAGGCCGTAATCGGCTCATGTTTGGTCCACACTAGTTCAAGTACCCTGCGCCTTAGCGGCGTAAATCTGGTTTCGCGTTCTTCACATATTTTTTGTGCAGCTTCAAGTGCGGTTTCAATACACGCATCATGATCATGTTTATGTTTTAACACTTATTCTCTCTCTTTATTACTATTCCCTAGAGACTTAGTATGTGATACTGCACTGAATGTTATAAAATATCAAGCAATCAGGAAAATATTATGGCGCGTTCAGAAAATAACAAACCGCTTGAAGAAGTAATTGCTAAATTACAGTTCAACGACAGTGGGTTAATCCCGGCAATTGCTCAGGATTATGTGACACGCGAAGTGTTGATGATGGCTTGGATGAATGAAGACGCAATTCGCGAAACACTCAGCAGCGGTCAAGTATGTTATTTTTCGCGCTCACGCGGAAAATTATGGCGTAAGGGGGAAACATCAGGCCAAACTCAAACGTTAAAAAACTTTCGCATTGATTGCGATTCCGACACAATATTATTGCTGGTTGATCAAATCGGTGTCGCTTGCCACACTGGTAGAAGAAGCTGCTTTTTTGAAGAAATTGACACTAACGGAAATATAAAGATAGTTTCAGATGTCCTCAAAAGTCCAGAAGAGCTTTACGGCAAATAAAATTTTAAAAATTATATTTGCCGTTTTATACCCTAATGCCTAACTCTTCATAGCTTCTTCAAGTTGATCAGCTATTGGTAGTTTTCTTATCCGCACGCCGCATGCTGCGAAAATCGCATTACAAAGCGCCGGAATGGCTGGTGGCAATGACATTTCGCCAAGCCCTTTTGGCTCGATATGATTAAGCACAACTTCCGCTGTGAATGTATGTGGCGCGGTGCCAATTCGGGCCATTTGATATGTATCGAAGTTATTTGTGACAACACGGCCACCTTCAATTTCAATTTTCTGACCAAGAGCCGCACTGAAACCATCCAACGTTCCGCTTTCGATTTGAGCTCGGCACCCCTGCGGGTTAATAGCAATTCCTGGGTCCGCTGCACCGCTAGCATTAATAATCGTCAATGTGCCGTCACTATCCACCTTCACTTCAACCACACAGGCAGCATAACCACCAAAAGTCATGAAGCTGGCAATTCCCATGCCGTGACCTTTCGGCAGTTCTTTACCCCATCTCGCATTTTTGGCGGCCATTTGCAATACATTGATAAAGCGGTCCGCAACCATAAAATCACTACTAAAACCTGGATGCGGTGTATCCCCAGTATCACGGAACATATCGATGCGGTACTGCAGCGGATCTTGACCCGCCAGATGTGCCATTTCATCGACAAATGATTGCATCGCATATCCTGCGACATTTTCAGTTGGTCCGCGCCATGGGCCACTTGGAAGTACTTTACTATTGATCACTTCGCCGCGGTAGTTTGGCACATAATGAGCTGGAAAGGCATGGGTCGCGAAATCATTATCCGTCGAACAATGCAAATAATTTGCCGCAACAAGTTTACCATTTTTATCAAGACCACCACGGAAAACATGACGCCCTTTCGGGTTATAAAAATCTTGTTCAAGATCGTCTTCACGGGTCCAGATTACTTTAACCGGTTTACCAACGGCTTTTGAACAAAGCGCCGCTTCAGTAACCGCATCAACAATAAATTTACGGCCAAAACCTGAACCTAAACGCATGATGGTGACATCAAACTGGTCATGGGTATATCCCGGCAGCACGTTCATCAAATCATTCATCACGCGAACAGCGGTCTGATTTCCTGCAATTATGGTAACTTTGTCCGCTTGAACATCGGCTATACCGCACGGGGTTTCCATTGTGGCATGGGCCCAGTACGGCTGGTCATATACCACTTCCAATGTTTTATCAGCCTCAGCATAAGCTTTATCAAAATCACCATGCTCCAGCCGCACATCCCGGTCAGCATTCTTAATTAGATTATCGAAATTGCTGTTGATCCATGCATTATCCGCATGGGACCATATGCTATCATCCCATTCGATTTCAAGCGCTTCACGGCCTTTCAGTGCTGCCCAATGACTATCAGCGATCACGGCAATTCCGTCGGCGATATATTTTTGCACGCTACGGTCTTCTGGAATACGGTTAAGATGCACCACTTTACGCACACCCGGTACTTTAAGCGCTGCGCTGTCATCATAAGATTTCATCACACCGTCAATATAAGGACACCTAGCGATCACGGCGTTTAACATGCCGGGAAGTTCCATATCCATGCAGTATTTTTGTGTTCCAAGCGCAATGTCTTTGGCGACCTTTTGTGGTTGATCCGTACCGATCACTTTATATTCACTTGGGTCTTTTAATTTTGGCTCACTTTCAAGGTTAACCGCTGCTGCTTTTTCCACCAAAGCGCCGTAGGCAATACGTTTATTGCCACTGACAACATAACCATTTTCCGTCTTAAGCTGATCAAATGAAACACCCATTTCGTCCACGGCTGCCATTTTTAAACGGTCACGGGCCTCTGCGCCGGCCTGACGAAGCATATCGTATGAGCGGCGAATAGCTTGGCTTCCACCAGTGGTCTGATGAATGCGCTGACCTTTATATTCCTGATCAGGGTAACCTCTTTCGCCACGTTCTGCTTTATAAAGTGGAGGTAACTTTTCTACTTTGACCTCGTCAAAATTAACATCCAACTCTTCCGCAACAAGCATCGGAAGCGCTGTGCTAACACCTGTCCCGTCATCAGGTACAGAATAGCCAATCGTGACCGTGTTATCTTGATCAATTTTCAAATAAAACCCAAAATTCGCGTCAAGATTACGGTAACGTTCATCTTTCATATCTTGCGCAAAACTGAATGTAGGTGAGCTAATTACCAACGCGCCTGTTGCTGCTGAAACCTGAAGGAAACGACGTCTAGATAAATTTTCCATATTA
>JAESUD010000098.1 GCA_016763335.1 Emcibacteraceae bacterium
CGAAATCGTTCCAGTTTCGAGGCTCTGGATTCGCGGCAAACACCCATTCCATCATGCGTAAATGGTTTAAAGTCACGGTCATTAAAGCGCGGTACATAACGGCCAAAATGGTTCGTACGCCCCCCGAGCATACGGGCGCGCCACCAGAGAAACTCTGTGCCATCTGCTGTGGTGTATGGCTCACCCGGAACAGACCAACCACCATCAATTGTCGCATCATAATAACCAAAATCTTTGTCTGATGTGCTGACGCCACGTAATGGTGCCTCATGATTTTCATTAAACATGGGGGTTTCTTCAACGGGGTCATAATCCCGGCCCGCTTCTAACATAAGAACGCGAACGCCAGCCTCCGTTAAAATGTGGGCAGACATGCCACCACCAGCGCCAGACCCAACAATCAATACGTCATACTCAAAACCATCAAACGATGCCATTATTTTTCTTCCTCCCGCTAAATTTTTGAAATTATAACTTATATGATACGAATTGACAGCCCCAATTTGAAACTTTACTCTTCTTTCAACAATTTAATCTACTGGGAGCAATCACATGAAAAAAATCACATTATTTTTAACATTAATAACGGCAGCTTCAGTCAGCTTTTCATCAGCTCAAATGGTGCAGGAACCAAGAGCAACGGAAGTATGGGACAAAGAACCCGTCAAAGTTACGCCCGGTACACATGGCGCTCCACCGTCCGATGCAATAGCCCTTGACCATGACGCATGGCAAAGCGTGAACGGTGGTGAAAATAAATGGACCCTCGAAGATGGCGTCATGACCATCACACCGGGAACTGGTGACGTTCGCACCAAAAAATCATTTGGTGATGTTCAACTTCATGTGGAATGGCGCATTCCTGTTCTTGATGCGAAATTCACAGATCAGGACCGCGGTAATAGCGGTGTGTTTTTGCAACAGTTTTATGAAGTTCAAGTGCTCGATAGTTATGAAAGCAAAACATATAATAACGGACAGGCAGGATCACTATATAAACAGCATATCCCACTAGTCAACGCGACAAAACCTGCCATGCAATGGCAATCATATGACATCATCTATACCGCGCCGCGTTTTGGTAAAAATGGTACAGTCATTTCGCAAGCCCGCATGACCGTCATGCATAACGGCATCCTCATTCAAAATAATGTCGCCCTCACCGGACCAACGGTTTATATCGGTGCCCCGGCTTACAAACTGCACGGAGACTTACCCATTTTTCTGCAGGATCATGATCATAAAGTCAGTTACAGAAACATCTGGATAAGAGAGTTATGAATACGAGACTTTAATTAATAACCGAATGATAATCGTTTATCTTCTTAATGCCTCGGACAACAAATATAGAATATCACCGCCAAGCGTCGCACCGGCCACCGCCGTAATACTGCCGATCGGATCATATGCCGGGGCGATTTCCACCAAATCTGCACCAACGATATTAAGGCCGGTAATGCCTTTTAATATTTTACGTCCCGCCATAACGGTTGGCCCACCAGCAACCGGCGTCCCCGTACCCGGCGCATAGGCAGGGTCAAGAAAATCAATATCAAATGTCAGATAAGCTTTTTTGTCCCCAACACGGGCCTTAATTCGTTCTGCCACCACTGATGGTTTAAGTTCATCAAGCTCATCCGCATAAATAATTTCAATTCCGTGGGTTTGCGGGTTCGGCGTTCTAATGCCGAGCTGAATTGAGTGCTCAAGATCAAGCAACCCTTCTTTGATCGCATGGTAAAACATGGTGCCATGGTTATAGTCTTCATCAACCCAAGTATCCGTATGGGCATCAAAATGAATAAGTGCCAGTGGTCCATATTTTTTCACATGCGAACGAAGTAACGGAAGTGAAATAAAATGATCGCCTCCCATGGCAAAACAGGCAGTGCCACTTTCAATGATTTTTGTGGTTGTTGCCTCAAGTTCCTTATTCATCCGCTTAGGGTATCCAGCAAAATTACAAATATCACCATAGTCAATAACCTTATGATATTCAGCAAGATGATAATCCCACGGCCAAAGTCCATAATCAAATTCACCCGTCAGTGTAGACTGTTCGCGCATTGCACGGGGCCCAAACCTTGCCCCCGGACGGTTGGTTGTTCCAAGGTCGTAAGGCACTCCAAGAATAGCTATATCTGCACTTTCCAAATCCTTGGAAAACTTAAAGCGCATAAAGCTAATAGGCCCTGAATATGCCTCATCCCACCAATTATCCAACATTTCATCATCACGAGCCATATTAAATCCTTTTCCTATATTCCCCCTAGTCAACGTCACTTAACTACTTTTCTTTCCAACGGTACCGCCTCAAAAAACACTTTACAACACATGATCTACAAATCATTAACTATTGCCATTTTTTATATCTACATCATCACCTAATCCATATGAATCACTTTTTTAATATAAATTAAAATTCTCCTTGTATAAAGATTGATTTTCCCTATAAAATGATATTAAGAATTATTCTCAATTAATTCAGGAAATGTTTAAGGGCAAAATAATGAATACGAAACTAATGAAAAATAAAAACTTAATCACTGCTATGGGCTTAGCAGCGTCAGTTTTTTTATGTGCGCAAAACGCGTCTGCAGAAGAAAGCTTATGGGTGTATGCTACAGGCACAGACACACGGCCAAAAGGCAGTACAGAATTAAAACTAGGAACGATATCACGATTTGGCAAAGCCGACAGTAGCTATCAGTTTCATGATATTCAGGCTGAAATCGAATATGGCGTAACAGATAAGCTTACTATTGGTGCGGAACTTATGTTGTTTTCTCATAACTACTCCACCACTAATCCTGATCTTCAACCTTATTTTGACACTCAAGGCGGCGCTGGCGGGAAGTTTAAAAAAACCTCCATTGGCGGTTATGAATTAAAAATGAAATATAATATTCTTAGCCCTTATATGGATCCATTTGGATTTTCCGTAGGTCTAGCATTTGACCACCGCTTCAAATATCGACTTGATGGTGCTGATATTAGCCAAAATTCTGTCGAAGTTTACGGATATTTTCAGAAAAACTTCCTAGACGATACATTGATTTTTGCCTTTACACCAAAAATTGAATTTGAACATAGAACATCCCCTGGTGTAGTCGAAGAAGAAATAGCATTTGATATTGCTATCGGTGTTTCTTACCGTGTTGCTCCGAAATGGTTTGTTGGTCTTGAATTCAGACATCAATCTGATTACTTAAATCCGCGTGAAGAAGGCGAATATGATCCTGATCTGGACAGATCAAAATTCGGTCTTGAAGGATTTTCGATCGGCTCTCAACATCAAAACGGCAACTACTTCGGCCCAACCGTGCATTATGCCGCACAAAACTGGTGGGTTACCGGCGGGGCTTTATTCCAAGTATGGGGTGGCGGTTCTGTAAATGCATTTAACAGAGACGGAAAAAACTGGGACGAGCATGAAAGTGTGCATGTTCGCTGGACAGTTGGCTATGAATTTTAAAAATGGCTAAAAAATGAAGTATTTTGATCGAAGAACGCTTATAAAATTTGGCTTAACGGCTACTGCGGGCATATTTTTTAATATTACAGCAAAAACCTGGGCAAAAATATATTTGACCCCAGAACTTGCAAAAAATATAATTTGGGGTGACATATCAATGTCACCCTTCCCCGTGACGATGACCAAAAGCCAAATGAAAGAAATAAAAAAACAATCAAAAGTCCGTGTAAGATCAGATAAAATAAACGCTTGGAAGGTTGATGGTGGCGGCTGGTTCATCCTCGACCAAGTTATCGGCAAGCATGAAAATATCGACATCGCTGTCGGTATCGACGCTACTGGGGGAATTACCGGGATCGAAATATTAGAATACCGGGAAACATATGGCTACGAAGTAGCAAACCCAAAATGGCGCAAACAATTTACCGGAAAGAACGCATCCGTACGTTTAAGACTGGGCAAAGAAGTTCAAAATATATCCGGCGCAACTCTTTCTTGTCGTCATATTACAGACGGCATAAACCGCTTAACCCAAACATGGGAACAAGTACTGAAAAATCTATGACAAATATCATCAAACGCAGCAAACCATTATTAGGTACTTTTGTTGAAGTGTCTATTTTGGCTGATGTAAATGATGATACACTCGTAAAGCTGAGCAACCTTGCATTCTTGGAAATTGAAAAAATTCATAAAATGATGAGTTTTCATAATCCTGATAGCGAACTCTCAATGATAAACAGCCATGCCTATAAGAAAAACACAGTTTTATCAAATCAACTTGAGGAAGTCATTCAACAAGCCCTAGAGTTAAGTCATATTACCAATGGTTTATATGACATTACAATTGCCGATGAACTTATGCGGCAAGGTGGCCTACCAAAACAATATCCTTCATCTGAAGCCGGTTCGTGGCGTGATATTAATATATGTAATAATCACATCACTTTTGAAAAAGATATTAAAATTGACCTTGGCGGTATCGCGAAAGGTTATGCCGTAGACCGCGCTATGGAAATCCTCCAAAAACAAGATATTGAATATAAACAAATTTCCATAAATGCTGGTGGTGATTTACGTATGTTAAACTGGCAAGGGAAAATGGTCTATATCCGTCATCCCTCACCTAAAAAACACGGACAATTCATTGAAATCCCAATGAAAGCCCCAGCACTAGCGACAAGCGCACCAAATTATACAAATAAAAACAGCTTAATCATCAACCCCATTTCAAAAGAAAAACTCAAAAACAGAGAGAGCATTTCAGTTTTTGCTGACAAATGTATACTTGCCGATGCCCTGACTAAGATATTTTTCCTATTTTCTGATTTTGGGACAATAGCTAAACTATTTGACACTTCTATGGTCACAATTAATGAAGCAGGTAATCTAAGGCAGGTTTTATGAAATTAAAACGTATTACCCTAAAAGTACCCAAGACATTTCAATATTTATTATTTGCTACATTGGCAACGAGCTGGTGTTCGGGCATTACTTTTTTCATTCTTAACCGTTTTATCACAATCGAGGGCGACTTCGGCCCGCAAAAACACCCATGGCAATTTCCGGCCATTTCCACCCATGGCTTGGCAGCCTTTATGATGATGATTTTATTTGGTGCTATGCTGGCATCACATGTTCCAATGGCATGGCAAACAAAAAAATTGCGTTTTTGGAGCATTACTTTTGTCATTGCCGTTAGCTTGCAAATAATAACCGGTTACTCCTTATACTACCTCGCTAGCGAAGATAGCCGAGAAATAACCGGTTATTTCCATTTGGCTGTGGGGTTTTGTCTACCAATTATATTAGCCATTCATGTTATTTCCGCTGCCAAAAATCGGAAAAAAAAGAATGTCGCCCATTAACCAGAACGATTAACGGCTTCCTCACCATTATAAATCAACCGTGTTGACCACGGAATTGGATTTCTAAGCGCATAATGTGCCATGCATCCACCTTCTGCTTCACTCAGCAAATCCATTATCTTTTCTTTTGGTTCTGGGCTCTCAATTATTACATGGGTTTCAACCATATCGCAGCCGCCTTCGGTCATATAACCATGTTCACGCATATGGCCTAGGTTGGTTCTGAACCTAATGCGTTGCTCTAATTTCAGGCTATCCACCTTAATTTTGCGCGCTGTCAAAATATCTGTTAAATGCGTCATTAAACAAAACCCGATGCCTGCCGCAAAAAAGGCCAGCGGTGGTGGCGCCGTATCTTCGCCCACTGGTGGCTGCTCATCGCAGTAAAGCTTTACCGGGCTAAATCCAGGGATGTTTACAGATACAACTCCCATTTTTGACTGCATATTACCAGCTTCCGCCGTTAAGTTCACATCAAATGTGTATGGTTCAGGATGACGCGCCTTTGTAAATGGTCCTACTTCAAACTGGGTCGGGGCGATAGCCTCTTTGCTGCGCTCACCGACATGGAAATGTTTTTCTTCTGACATATAATTTTCTCCTGAATATTAA
>JAESUD010000099.1 GCA_016763335.1 Emcibacteraceae bacterium
ACTCAAAGCCAGCTTAATTTTCTGCCTGAGAAACAGACGGATTTTATTTTTACGGTGATCGCCGAGGAGTTAGGGCTTATCGGGGGGCTTGGCTTGCTTGGGTTATACTTTATTATTTTGGCCTATGCGGTGATTGTCAGTCTTTCTGTAAAAAGTCAGTTTGGCCGCCTGCCGATTCTTGGCATGGTGGTGACTTTCTTCCTTTATCTGTTTATCAATATTGCCATGGTGATGGGACTAGTGCCTGTTGTCGGGGTGCCGTTGCCACTGGTATCATACGGTGGCTCTGCGATGCTGACATTGCTCGCGGGATTTGGTTTTATTCTCAGCACAGCCATACACCGGGAAACATCAATCCCCAGAGGTGGTGCCTTCGCTTAATGAATATCGATGGCATGTTGTCAGATGATCATTAACAATACCGACGGCTTGCATGAATGCATAACATATGGTGGGGCCACAAAATCCGAACCCGCGTTTTTTAAGCTCTTTGCTCATGGCTTCTGAGGCGGGTGTCTGAGTTGGCATTTCTTTCATGGAAGGGAGTTTGTTTTGGACAATTTTTCCGTGTGTAAAGCTCCAGATAAATTCGCTGAACGAGCCTTCTTTTTCATTTTCCATTTCAAGATAATGTTTGGCATTTTTAATGGTGGCGAGAATTTTCATACGGTTTCTGATGATGCCTCTATCATTCATCAAACGCTCAATATCAGCGTCATCATAAATTGCTATTTTTGCTGGTTCAAACTGGTCAAATGCGGCAATGAAAGTATCGCGGCGTTTTAATATTGTGATCCATGAAAGGCCTGCCTGAAAACCGTCAAGAATAAGTTTTTCAAATAGCGCCCGGCTGTCATAAATCGGCACACCCCATTCCTTATCATGATAATCCATATAGAGCGGATCAGTGCCGCACCAGTCACAGCGAATTTTATCAGTCATGGTCATTGTCTTTCATATTTGGCATAAAAGATGGATTTTTCGGTGTGACATTTATATCGCCGCAGGCGTATTCTTGTCCGAGGGTAATTTTATCAATACGAAATAGTGCTATGGCATTTTTGTCACAACTTGATCTTAAGTCACCAATTTTATTGCCTTTTTCATCAGTGATGTCTGTGCCGAATTCTGGTGCAGGGCCAGATAAAGTTACGGGCAGCATTTGTTTTTTAACTTTACCGCGATATTTCATTCTTGCGGTTACTTCTTGTCCGACATAACAACCTTTTTCAAAATCTACGCCATTTATTTCTTCGAAATGGCCTTCTAGAACGGTGCTTTTATCCATGATGAAATCGTGGGTGCCTTCGGGTATGCCAAGCTTAATCCGCCGTATGTGATAGACGTCTTCACTCTCGCCTTCAGGGATGTTATTAACGATGGCCCTAAAGCCCATTTCTGTGTGGCGTGGGTCAGTATAATTAAGGTCGAATTTGTCCAGTTGTTTCGTTGACGAAATGATTTTAAATTGGTTGCTCTGATCAATAATTTCAACATTTGATCTCAAACGGTACATGAGCAATTTTTGGAATAGCTTAGCCATATGTTTGGCTTCGCAGTCGAGGTAAATTATCTCATATTTTTCAAAAAGGAAAAAGTCATAAAGGAATTTTCCTTGCGGTGAAAGCAACGCCGAATAAAGACCCGTGCCATCCTTTAAGCGATCAATGTTATTGGTTATGACACCCTGAAGTAGTTTTTTTCTTTCCGGTCCTGAGATACATATTACGGCCCGGCTATTTAATATTTCGATCATTAATTCTGTCTCTGATTATTATTGCTATACGCTACCATTTATTTAATGTAGTGAATAGAAAAATTGCTTCAAGAGGGATGGAAAATTCGTGCAGGTTGATTTAATAATTCGTGGTGGAATGTGTGTTTCTCATCGTGGGATAATACAGGCGGATATAGCGGTCAGGGACGGGATGATCGTTGCCATAGGTGATTTTTCTGACCTCGATGCGGAAAATATAATCATTGCGGATGGGCTTCATATTCTTCCCGGCATGATCGATACAGAATTTCATGTTAGCCATCAATTTAAAAATGATACCAGAGCCGCTGCTAAAGGCGGGGTGACATCGGTTTTATGTGTTGCGGGTATGGATGTTGGCGTAGGCGATGGTTATTACACTGATTATGCATATTTTCAACAGGCAACTCTTGATAATATTGATAGTTTAGCAGAGCTGGAAATGGCACAGGGCTGTGCCGGCATTCATTTAGGTATGGCTGAAACAGCTGATTTTTCTGCTATTGCTGATGACCGAACCTTATTGAAAGCCTTAAAGAACGGCAGTCGCAGGATTGTTATTCATGCAGAAGATCAGGATAGATTAAATCTACGCAAAAAACTTATTAAAGCCGGAAACCCATCAAGTCATTTAGAGTGGCATGATGAGAATGTCGCTATAGAAGCAACAAGGAGAATTCTTGCCATCGCTCGCGGTGCAGGTCGTCCCGTTCATATTCAACATGTTTCTTCGGATAAAGAAATGGCCATGATTGCTGCATATAAGGATATAGCGACGGCCGCAGTTGCACCAGCGCACTTATTTTTAAGCGCCCCTGAATGTTATGATCATTTTTTCAATTACACTAAACTTGATCCACCAATCCGTGATGAGCAAAACAGGATAGGTTTATGGAAGGCATTATCAGGCGGTATTGTAGATATTCTGGCTTCTGCACATTCCCCAAGGTCCATTGAGCAGAAAGAACTCAATTATCCACATTGTTCTTCGGGGTGTCCCGCCGTGCAAACCATGTTACCATTGATGCTTGATCAGGTAGCGAAGGGGGCTATTTCACTTGAAACCATTGCTGATTTAACCAGTTCCGGCCCTGCGAGAATATTTAATATAGCGGCTAAAGGGCGCATAGCTGTTGGTTATGACGCTGACTTTACCATTGTGGATTTAAAGAAAAAGTGGACGTTTCAAGATGATGATGTTGAAAGCACATGTGGTTGGGATCTTCACGCAGGGTGCGAGTTCACAGGACAAGTTACCAACACCATTATACGAGGTCATTTGACATTTCGTGACGGTGAAATCATTGGCGAGGCAATGGGAAAAACTATCAAATTCCATGATACATTCAAGCCTTTCGACAAAGAATAACTTAATATATTACCTACTTAATCCGCGAGGAAATTTTCAGGGATATTTTGGCTTGAGGTGTTTTCTATATAGATCGATTGGCTCGGGAAGGCAAAGGCGCTACCGTTTTTGGCGACTATGTCTTTTATTGTCAGGGCAAACTGTTCTTTTATTTCAAGCCATTCGCCCCAATCTGTCGTTTTGGTAAAACAGTAGAGCATAAGATCAATTGAGCTATCATTGAAGCTATCAATCCGTACAAATGTTGCCACTTCCGGTGGGTGTGCAAAATCGTTATTATTCATGATATAATGTTCAATTTGTTCGCGTATGGCTTTTAGTTGTTCGATGGAAGTGTCATAGACAAGACCGATTTTCCAGTAAATACGGCGGTGGCTCATACGAGAAAAATTTATTGTGGCGTTATCAGATAATTTTGAGTTGGGTACATATACGGGCGCTTTATCAAACTGAATAATTGTAGTGGTGCGAAAGCCGATATCTTCGACGGTGCCTTCAACAATACCGTCAACTTTAACCCAGTCGCCGGGATGGAAACGTCGTTCACCAATGATAAAAAGGCCGGAGATCAGATTTTTAAAGAGATCCTGTGCCCCAAGAGCTACAGCAACACCGAAAAGGCCAAG
>JAESUD010000100.1 GCA_016763335.1 Emcibacteraceae bacterium
AAGGTCACGGGGTTTTCGGCATTGATCCGGCACTCGATGGCGTGGCCACTGAATTTAACATCGTCCTGGGTGAAGCCCAACGGGGCGCCGCCGGCTATGCGGATCATTTCGCGCACCAGATCAAGGCCGCAAACCATTTCCGTCACCGGGTGTTCGACCTGCAAGCGGGTATTCATTTCAATGAAATAAAATTCACCGTTTTCATAGAGGAACTCAATGGTGCCTGCACCACGGTAGCCAAAGCTTTTAACCGCTTCGCGGCAAACTTCGCCAATTTTATCACGATCTTCTGAATTAAGCGCCGGTGAGGGGCTTTCTTCGAGAATTTTTTGATGGCGGCGTTGCAGTGAACAATCCCGCTCGCCCAAATGCACCACATTTCCGTGGGTATCGGCAAGAATTTGTATTTCAATATGCCTTGGTGTGGTTAAGAATTTTTCCAGATAAACCGTGCCGTCGCCAAATGAAACCGCTGCTTCGCGCTTAGCAGAACTAACGGCAAGTCCAAGCTCGTCTTCGTTATGGACGATCTTCATTCCTCGGCCACCGCCGCCGGATGCGGCCTTAACAATTACCGGATAGCCAATTTCTGCGGCGACTATTGCAGCGTCAGCAAATTCTTTTACTTCACCAGCTGATCCCGGAACAACCGGGATGCCAGCTTTTTTAACGGCTTCTTTTGCAGAAATCTTATCGCCCATTAGTCTGATATGATCAGCAGTTGGGCCGATGAAGACAATACCGTGTTTTTCAACGATTTCGGCAAACTTTGCGCTTTCGGATAAGAAACCATAACCCGGATGAATGGCATCTGCCCCGGTGATTTCTGCCGCTGAAATAATCGCAGGAATATTAAGATAGCTGTCAACGGATGGTGGCGGGCCGATACAGACGCTTTCATCTGCAAGGCGTACATGCATGGCGTCTTCGTCGGCGGTTGAATGCACAGCAACGGTTTTAATGCCCATTTCATGACATGCCCGGTGAATACGAAGAGCAATTTCTCCGCGGTTGGCAATGAGTACTTTTTCAATCATGCTTTTTGCCTGCTATTCTATAATGACGAGGGCTTCGCCATATTCAATCGGCTGAGCGTTTTCAACAAAAATGGCTTTAACCGTGCCGCCGTTTGCTGCGTGAATTTGGTTCATCACTTTCATGGCTTCAACGATCAGGATCGTTTGACCGGCGGAAACTGTATCGCCGACTTTAATAAATGCGGCTGAATCCGGATCGGGCGAAGTATAAACTGTCCCGACCATAGGAGAGAACACAGTTCCCGGATGATCAGCAGGTTCTGCTTCTGCTGCGGGGGCCGCCGGTGCCGCCGCGACAGGAGCTGGTGCAGCTGCCACTGCTGGCGCCATCTGAACCATATTACCGCCGCGTGACAATTTGATTTTAAGATCACCGTCTTCAACTTCAATTTCAGTTAAATCTGTGTCATTCAGCATATCAGCGAGTTCACGTATTAATTTTGTGTCCACTTGCATTTTTGCCATTATTTTTATTCCTTTTAATAATTCCCGTATTTATTTAATCATATTTTTAACGGCGTCAACAGCCATTAAATATCCATTTGCGCCAAATCCCGTAATCATACCGACTGCTGCGGCAGAAATATAGGAATGATGACGAAATTCTTCGCGCTTAAAAATATTTGATAAATGTACTTCAACAGTTGGTATATCAACCGCAAGGAGCGCATCCATGATCGCCACCGATGTATGGGTGAAGGCGCCAGCATTTATAACGATGGCGTCAAAACTACCGCGTGCTTCCTGTATCCATGTGACAATTTCGCCTTCCATATTGCTCTGGCGAAAATCAACAGAAAGCTCAAGCAAGGCCGCTTTTTCAGTCATGGTATCTTTTATATCGCCCAGGGTTTCGGCGCCGTATATCTCTGGTTCTCGTGTACCCAAAAGGTTTAAATTGGGGCCATTGATCACCAATATTGATTTTGTCATATTTCCCTGCTGACTTATTATCATTACCTATGTATATAATACTTTAATTGTGATTTGAAAATAGCCATTATCAATTTAAGGCCATTATAATGATAAATGTGACCATTAACGGCGATACGCACCGTTTGGATAGCGATTTAAACTTAAACGATCTCCTGCGCAAGCTCGATATCGAAGAAGATAAAGTTGCTATCGAGCATAACCGTGAAATTGTCCCGAAAAGCACATTTGATAATGTAATGGTTGGTGATGGTGATAATCTTGAAATAGTCCACTTCATTGGTGGCGGTTAAGAAAGTAAATAAGTATGACTGATAATTTAATCATTGCGGGAAAAGAATATAACTCTCGCCTGATCGTTGGTACCGGAAAATATAAAGATTTTGAGGAGACCAAATTAGCCGTTGAGGCATCAGGCGCAGAAATAGTCACTGTTGCCGTGCGCCGGGTTAATATTTCAAAACCCGGTGAGCCGATGCTGGTTGATTATCTTGACCCGAAAAAATACACTTTTTTGCCTAATACTGCCGGATGTTTCACCGGTGATGATGCCGTGCGCACCTTAAGACTGGCCCGCGAAGCCGGTGGTTGGGACTTGGTCAAACTCGAAGTGCTCGGCGACCAAAAAACACTCTACCCTAATATGCCTGAAACCGTTGAAGCGGCAAAAACGCTGATTGCTGAAGGTTTCCAAGTTATGGTTTACTGTAACGATGACCCGATCCAAGCCAAAATTTTAGAAGATATCGGCTGCTGCGCCATTATGCCGCTCGGCGCGCCCATTGGTTCCGGCCTTGGTATTCAAAACCCGGTCGGTATCCGCATAATCGTTGAAAATGCCAACGTCCCCGTGATCGTCGATGCCGGTGTCGGTACTGCATCGGAAGCCGCCGTCGCCATGGAACTTGGTTGTGACGCCGTCCTCATGAACACCGCCATCGCCGAAGCCAAAGACCCCATCAGAATGGCAAGAGCCATGAACCACGCCGTACAAGCGGGCAGGGACGCATATCTAAGCGGAAGAATGCCGAAGAAGCTCTATGCTGATCCAAGTTCACCGCTGGCGGGGTTGATATAGAGAGGGATGCCCTCTGCTTCATCGCTGAGATAATTAAAAATTAGATTATAATCTGGTCTTAGCGTTGTTTTTACAACTTAAGTTGCGTTAAAGACAAACTTGTATTTAACGCCATGTAGTTCCGCACGTTTTCCGTTTACCCATTCAGGAATGAAGCGAAATTTTTTAATGGCCTCCACGCAAGGATTAACAAGGTTATTTTTTGAAGTTTCAATGACGACAATGTCTTTCGGTATCCCTTTTATATCCAAAGTAAATTCTAATTCGATAAAATCAGCGCTCTTTTTTTTCCTCGTAAAATATGAAAATACTGGCTCTGCTTTAACAACTGGAACTGTCCTGTTGTTGTCTTCTCCTTGCTGTTCTGAATATAATTGACCATGTTGTGCAGCCTTATCCAGTTTATTTTCCAATACATAAAGGTGAGCGAGGCCGAAATGTATGTTAATTATAGTATCCTTATCAACTGCATTTTTTGATGGTAGTATATCTAGTGCTTGCAAATAATATTTTTCAGCAAGCAAAAACTCCTCTTCGCCTGCAGCCATAAGCCCTAACCAATAGGCGGACTTACCAATTAGGATATGGTCATCGTTTTCATTTGCAATTGTCCAGTCGTAAGCTGTTTTAAAAAATGGTTTTGCCTGCTTATTCTGCCATGCTTTTATTCTGAGTGTTCCAAGGGTGTAGTTAAGGTTTGCGAATTCATTTCCAGGCAGATTTATATCTTTTGCAATTGAAATAAGCCTGTTTGCGCGGGCAACGTCTGATTTGTAGCCATAAAAAGAAGTATCTGCTTTAACGAATTCAAAATATTGATCTAAATAGTTACGGTCATATGGTTCTTC
The DNA here is from genome assembly GCA_016763335.1 of Emcibacteraceae bacterium. GTDB lineage: Bacteria > Pseudomonadota > Alphaproteobacteria > Sphingomonadales > Emcibacteraceae > Pseudemcibacter. The sequence continues at coordinate 3,897 of JAESUD010000100.1, forward strand.
GAACTTATCTATTATTATGAAATATCTTTCATAGTAATCGACAGCTTTCTTACCTATGGAACTGTGCTGTAGGTATTTGTAACTATCGTAGAAAGTTTGTGAATTCTCACCTTTCTCATGATAAAGTGTTGCGAGATTATAAAGCGTGGCTGCATATTGTTTTGAAGTTTTACTATAAACTCTGGGCGCATAACGGTACACGCTTTCTGCGACGTTGATAATAGCGTCAAGATCATCAGAATTTGCGTAAAGCTCATTAAATTCCGCATAAAGCCGTTTAAATTCAACTTTGTCCGCCGCTTCACCAGCAAACGAAACTGATGATAGCATTATTAAAGTTGAGAAAAAAACAATATATCTAAGCATGGTATTCCCTGTAAAATCACAATTAACCTACTAGAAAATAAAATATTTTTCAAGTTAGGGTCAATTAATAACCTAACCTATATTCAAGCCGCATCCTGACATTTTTAACTTCAACTGCTTCACCATTAATAATTTTTGGTTTATATCTGTATTTTGCTGCGGCATTTATTGAGGTGCGTTCAAAAATTTTATGGTTTGATTCTATGGCTCTAACATCTTTTGTTCCCCCTTCGGGGGTCACTGTAAATATTACTACCGTATATCCTTCTATTCTTTGTTCAATTGCAGGAAATGGGTATCATGGGTTTACACGAACAATAGGGAGGAAAGTGCTATCATCGTTATTCTGACCGTATGGTAGATAGCCTAGGTTGTGATATTTTTTAGAATGGGTTTCACCTAATATATAATTTCTTTTTGTAAAATATATATTATGAAGAATTTGATGGCTGTTTTCTAATACAGTATTCTGCTCAAGCTTGTTATCAAAATAAAATTTCGCCACTTTTTCTAATCGAGGTATCGCTTCGTCAAATTTTTTGTTTTTCAGATCAACCATTGCGAGCCAATATTGTAAATGCAATACACTTTCATTCTCTGAACCATACTCTTGAGTGAATTTTTCTAGTGCATTATTGAACAATGTTTCTGAAATTTTGTTTTTTTTGTGTTTAAAGCGAATTATGGCTACAGTGAATTCAATATTTGCCAGTTCAAGATTGGTAATATTTAAACCATAGGCGGTATTAAGAAGTTTACCGGAAATTTTCTCATTCGCTTTACCCTTCTTAATGTTATGATAGGTGAACATATATTGTTGATATTGCTGAAGGTAGGTATTGTCTTTGATGGTTTTTAGTTTATCTAGAATATCAAAATATTTCTTATAAAGTTTGAATGCTTTTTTCTCTTCGTCAGAATCGGTTTCACCACCCTTTTCATCATAAAGTGAGGCAAGGTTATAGGTTGCCACAGCCATATTTTGTGAATTTTTACCGTATGTTTTTGATGCAAGTTTATAAAGCTTTTCACCAAGTTTAATTAAGGGATCAACATCACCTGAATTGGCATATAGATCATTAAATTCCGTATATAGGCGTTTGAAATCGGCTTTGTCTGTGGCCTCACCGGAGAGGGCAGGAGCTATGCATAGCATAGTTATTATAAAAACTTTTTTTAGCATTAAATTAATATCTCATAATTGGTCTAAAACGCACCACGTCCTTTATTCCGGTGACAGCTTGATTCTTACCGTAATATATCGGTGGCAAAAATTTGTAGCGTGAGACGGCGGAAGTCGCATATACATCAAATGTGCTAGCATTAGTAGCCAGCATGGGACTATTTGCGTTTGGATTAATCACATCTAGTATTTGGATGTTGCATGTATTACCTATTTCATCAACATCATATTGGACATAATAGTCAGCAGATATATATAGATTACGAGCATATAGAGCGGGTTCTCTATCAGGTTTGTAAACTGGAATAAGGTAAGGGGTTGCGTCAACGTCATTGTTTATTGATTTATAATATTTATCGACAAGTTCCATTTCCTTCATGGTGTGATAAATAGTGGCAAGAAAGTGAAAAGCATTATTTTTTAATATGACAGATTGTTCTTCGTCACTATGAAAGTTTTCAATCAGTTTAGAAGTTTTTCGATCGAAAGTTCCATTTTCTCATATGCAAGATCGATTTTTGCTAACCAAAAAAGGGTTTCTGCGACTTTAAAATTATTTTTTCCAAATTCATCTAAGTAAATTTCATATGCTTTTTGAAATGCTGGCTGAGCAATTTTATATCTGTACATTCGGGCGTTTTGGATAGCGAAAGTATATTCGAGGTTGGCCAGTTCTATTTTCTGTAAATCTAATGAATGTGCGAGTTCTAACATTTGCTCGCCAATGGATATTTTAGCATTATAAGGGTGAGAATTATAATAGGCGACCATATAAGGAATATATTGGTTTAAATAATTTAAATCTTTTGGTACTTTCCTGAGGTTCTGCATCCTAAAATATTTATTGTATAAATCCGCTGCCTTTTTTTCTGTATCATTAGGTTCTTCGCCACCTTTTTCATCATAAAGGTTCGCAAGATTATAAATAACTATGGCATATTCTTCTGACTTCTTTCCGTAGACACGTGGCGCCAATTTATAAAGTTTTTCGGCGACTATGATGACCGGATCAATATTATCTGAATTGGCATAAAGGTCGCTAAACTCGGCATAAAGCTGTTCAAATTCTGCCTTTTTTGATGCTTTATCTGCCATAGCTTGTGAAGCTAGAAGTAAAGTGAATATGATAAACCGAATTATCATTTTTATGTTTTCAATAATCATTAGCTACTCATTCTAAATGTTAGATCAACAAGAATATCTTCTACATCGACGGCAACACCATTTACTATTCTTGGACGATATTTGTATTTTTGAATTGCTTTTATTGCGGAGTTTTCAAACATTTTTTGATTTGAGAATAAAGCTTTGATGTTTTTAGTCGTACCATCGGCCTTCACTGTAAGAGAAAGAATTACAAATCCTTCAATTTGACTTTGAAGTGCATTATATGGGTATTTTGGTGCTTGCCGTATTATGGGTGCATATTCATTAGGATCGCCTTTGTTATAGGTTTTGCCGCGTTCAA
>JAESUD010000101.1 GCA_016763335.1 Emcibacteraceae bacterium
AATTCAATAATGGATTTTATCGCAAGTCCGCAAGCAAAAATAATGGCGGTGGAAAGTGCCGAGATGTTTGTTCAGCTTTTTGTTGAGCTAACGGTGTTATTTTTAATGATCAGTTATTTTGTCGCCATTATAAATCAAAAATTACCGGCAGAAAAAATACAGGCGGCGCTTGGTGCCCGAAAAGGGCGCGGATATTTTGTTGCGGCGGCGCTTGGTGCCGTGACGCCGTTTTGTAGTTGTTCAACAATCCCTATGCTTGTGGGGTTGCTTAAGGCGCGGGCAGGGTTCGGGCCGGTGATGACGTTTTTATTCACATCGCCGCTATTAAACCCGATTATCATTGCGCTATTTGTTCCTGTGCTCGGCCTTAAGGTTACTATTTGGTATGCGGTGCTGGCCTTGAGCACATCGATTTTGGCAGGGTATTTGTTAGAGCATTTTGGCTTTTCAAAATATATCAAGCCGGAAATGCTTGAAACACGAGCGAAGAAGGGTTGTTCGTCAAATGACAGCCCGGAATTAAAGTCGGCGGGTGCAGCGGCAGTTGTTACAAAGCCCTCAATATGGCTAACGGCTTGGTATGAGTGTTGGGACCTATTTCGCCAAATGATGCCCTATATGACCGTTGCTATGCTGATAGGTGCCATTGTGCATGGCTTTGTACCAGCAGAATTCTTCGCGGAAGTGGCCAGTGCGGATAACCCGCTTGCGGTGCCAACAGCGGCAATTATCGGTATTCCGCTTTATATCCGAGTGACGGCGTTGCTACCGTTGATGGGATCATTCGCGGCCAAGGGGGTAAGCATTGGCGCGATCATTGCCTTGGTAATTGGCAGTGGCGGCGCAAGTTTGCCGGAACTTATATTGCTTAAAAAGCTCTTTAACTGGCCATTGTTGCTGGCGTTTCTCGTAGTGATTTTCAGTATGGCGATAATTGGCGGCTATTCATTCAATTATTTTCTAACTTGATGATATTTTGTGGTCATATTTTGCGGTCTTAACTTGTTGTTTTGTATGAATTAATTGGATTGATGAAAATATGATTTTTTATTTCGGTGAAATGATGTTTTTTACCCACCAATTGCTTGCTATGAAGGGGGATATTTTGTATAAATTTGAGGTTAGGTTTTCTGCATTTTATACACTAAGTATTTTGCGGTAAAAATTATATATTTAAGTATTACAAAAGGGCCATATATTGACCGAAAATACCGCACCTGAGCGACCAAGCGAGAATATTTCTACTATTACCATCGAAGAGGAAATGAAAACCTCGTATCTCGATTACGCCATGAGCGTGATTGTCTCGCGGGCGCTTCCCGATGTGCGGGACGGCTTGAAACCGGTTCATCGCCGCATATTATATGCCATGTACGAAAGTAATTACGACTGGACCAAACCGTACCGTAAATCGGCGCGTGTGGTTGGTGAAGTGATGGGTAAATACCATCCGCATGGCGATAGTGCCATTTATGATGCCATGGTCCGTATGGCGCAGGAATTCTCGCTTCGCTTGCCGCTCATAGATGGGCAGGGTAACTTTGGTTCGATGGATGGTGATCCACCGGCCGCCATGCGTTATACCGAAGCGCGTATGGCCAAAACCTCTAGTGGTCTGCTTGAAGATATTGACCAAGGTACGGTTGATTTTCAGGCAAACTATGATGAAAGTGAACATGAGCCAACGGTTCTTCCAGCGCGGTTCCCCAATTTATTGGTGAATGGTGCGGGCGGTATTGCCGTGGGTATGGCGACCAATATACCGCCACATAACCTTGGTGAAGTTATTGAGGCCTGCTGTGCGTATGTGGATAATCCAGAAATTACCCTTGAAGAGCTTGTTGAGATTGTCCCGGGGCCTGATTTCCCGACGGGCGGGCTTATTATGGGTAGTGCTGGCGCAAGAAGTGCGGAAATGACAGGGCGGGGTTCTGTTATAATGCGTGGACGTACTCATTTTGAAGAGTTTAAACCGGGCCGTGAGGCCATTATCATCACCGAAATACCTTATCAGGTTAATAAGTCACGGATGATTGAAAATATCGCCGACGCCGCAAGAAGTAAGCGCATCGAAGGTATTTCTGATATTCGTGATGAAAGTGACCGTGACGGTGTACGCGTTGTGATTGAAGTGAAGCGCGATGGTGTGGCTGATGTGGTTCTTAACCAACTGTTCCGTTATACACCGCTTCAAACCAGTTTTGGTGCCAATGTGTTGGCGCTTTGTGGTGGTCGCCCGCAGGTTCTTAACCTGCGCGAGATTATTGTGCATTTTATCGCCTTTCGCGAGGAAGTGATTACCCGCCGCACCAAGTTTAAGTTAGCCAAAGCCCGTGACCGCGCCCATCTATTGGTTGGTCTGGTGATTGCGGTTAATAACCTTGATAAAATTGTGGCGATGATCCGTAAATCACCAAATCCTGCGGAAGCCCGCGAAGCACTGCTTGGCGAAAATTGGGATGCGGTTGATGTTGCTGGTTATATTGAGCTGATCAATGAACCGGGACGGATGATTGTTGACGGTAAATATAAACTTTCCGAAAAACAGGTTCGCGCTATTCTTGAACTTAGACTGCACCGTTTAACGGCACTTGGTCGTGATGATATTGGTGGTGAGCTTAAAGAGCTTTCAATTAAAATCGAAGATTTTATTGATATTCTACGGAGCCGTGATCGTCTATATAGCATTATGCGTGCGGAAATGGTTGCTTACGGAGAAGAGTTTGCCACACCGAGACGTTCTGAATTTGCCGCTGATGCATTTGGCTTTGAAGATGAAGACCTTATTCAGGTGGAAGATATGGTGGTTACTGTTACGACCACAGGATATATCAAACGTGTGGCCCTTGATACTTACCGGGCGCAACGCCGCGGTGGTAAAGGTCGCTCTGGTATGACCACCAAAGAAGAAGATGTTCTTAGCAATGTGTTTGTTTCTAATACCCATGTGCCGATATTGTTTTTCAGTGATTTTGGTCAGGTATATAAATTAAAAGTGTGGAAATTACCACTTGGTTCACCGACATCCAAAGGTAAGGCGCTTATTAATCTGTTGCCGTTAGCGCAAGGTGAAACCATTTCGACGATTTTACCTCTTCCTGAAGACGAAGATAGCTGGAGCGAGCTTCATGCAATATTTGCCACTTCAAAAGGTAATGTGCGTCGTAATCTGCTTTCTGATTTCTCAAATGTTCGGGCAAATGGTAAAATTGCCATTCGCTTGTCCGAAGGAGATCGTTTGATCGGTGTTTCTGCCTGTTCTGAAGATGATGATGTGTTGATCGCGGCCAAAGGCGGAAAATGTATCCGCTTCCCGGCCACGAAAGTACGCCTGTTTAAAGGCCGTAATTCAGATGGTGTTCGCGGTATCAAACTGGTTGAAGGTGACGAAGTTGTGTCGATGTCAATCATGCATCATGTCAATATGGATCAAGAACAAAAAGTTGCCTACCTTCGTTATTCTGCCGCGAAAGGACGTGGTGAAAATCCGGAAAAACCGGCTGAAATTGATGAAGAACGCCTTGCTGCCCTTGAAGAACGAGAAGAGTTTATCCTTAGCATTACCGTCAACGGATATGGTAAGCGTACATCGTCATATGAATATAGAGTTACCGGACGTGGTGGTAGCGGTATTATCAATATTGAAACATCGGACCGAAACGGTGATGTGATTGCCGCATTCCCGATTTATGAAAAAGATCAGTTGATGATGGTTACTGACAATGGTCGTTTGATCCGGGTGCCGGTTCATGATGTTCGTGTTGCCGGACGAAATACCCAAGGTGTTACACTGTTTAAAGTGGGTGATAATGAACATATTGTTTCTGTTGACCGCATTGAGGAAACAGACGATGATGAAGTCGAAGAAGGAGAAGAAGGCGAAGAAGTTGAAAATGAAACTTCTAATGAAGCTGGAAATTCTGAAACTTCTGATGAAGCTGAAGGTGAAACAACATCTGAGGAGTAAGCATGTCTGTTCAAAAAAGAATTGGACTTTATCCGGGAACGTTTGACCCTATCACTCTGGGTCATATGGACATTATTGAGAGAAGCGCTGGCCTTGTTGATCATTTGATCATTGGTGTTTCTAATAATCCCTCTAAAAAACCGCTCTTTAGTATTGAAGAGCGGATTGACATGGTCCAGCGAGAAACCGCGCATCTTGCCGCAGAAAAAGGTGTTACCCTTGAAGTTCGTTCTTTTGACTGTTTAATGATGACATTTGTTGAACAAATTGGCGCAAGTGTCATTTTGCGCGGGCTTCGTGCGGTTTCGGATTTCGAATATGAATTTCAAATGACGGCGATGAATTATCAGCTTAATCCTAATGTGGAAACCGTATTTCTTATGGCTGACCCGTCATTACAGGCGATTGCCTCTCGACTTGTGAAGGAAATTGCCATATATGACGGGGAAATTAGCAAATTTGTAACAAGCACTGTGCGTGAAGACGTGCTCGTAAAGCTTGGTAAAAAATAATCAATTACACAGGAATTTATGATGAAAACATCTTTTAAGGCATATATTGCACTGTTTGTTATGTGTTTTCTGCCATTAAATCTAAACGCACAGGACGCTGAACTTGATCTTGAAAATACTATTTATCTTGATCTGATTCATGGCCGTGTTGTTATAAAAATGTTCCCTGATATAGCACCAAACCATGTGGCGAGAATTAAGAGACTAACCCGTGAAGGTTATTATGATGGCTCACCTTTTCACCGTGTGATCGAAGGGTTTATGGCGCAAACCGGTTCACCAAAAGGTAGTGAAGAACGCGGCACTGGTGAAACTATTGATGCGGAAATCTCTAATCTTTCCCATTTTAAAGGAATGGTTTCCATGGCCCGCCCGACGGATATTAATGGTGCAGACAGCCAGTTTTTTATCTTGCGTGCATATAGACCGCATCTTGACGGTCTATATACGATATGGGGCGAAGTGGTCATAGGCATGCGTTATGTGGACAAACTTAAAGTTGGTGAGGGACCGGATTTTACCGACCCAGATATAATCGTAAAAATGCAGGTTGCTGCAGATGTTAAAGAATAAGGAATTAAATAATGGACGCTGAAAATACACTTTATCTTGACCTTGAGGCTGGTCGTGTGACCATTGAGCTCTACGGCGATGTGGCCCCTAATCATGTGAAACGTATCAAAGAATTAACCCGGAGTGGTTTTTATGACGGTTTGACATTTCACCGTGTATTAGATGGTTTTATGGCGCAGGGCGGTGATCCAGACGGTACTG
>JAESUD010000102.1 GCA_016763335.1 Emcibacteraceae bacterium
GCCAAGGCTGACTTTTAATATATTGAACATGACCTATTTTAATGCCTGCTTCTTCCAGAACTTCTCGACGAACGGCTTCTTCAATAGTCTCACCGGGTTCCATAAACCCGGCTAATGCAGAATACATGCCAGGCATAAAATGCGGGCTTCGTCCTAATAAACATTTATCACCACGAACGACCATCATAATAACCACCGGGTCTACCCGCGGGAAATGTTCACTATCACATGCATCACAATGCCGGACATATCCCCCTTTTATACTGATACTTTTTTTACCACAATTTGAGCAAAATTTATGCCTGTCGTGCCAACCAAGAATCATTTTTCCACGCGCCAATAAGGATGGCATCCCTGAAAACTCTCTATTTGAAACCTGACGGCCTATGGACCTTAAATCTATATATTTTCTATCTTCAGTTTCAGGGAATTTTTCATTCAATTGCACGGCAAAATAAGCATGACTTTCATCTTGGCCTATAAACACTGTTTGCACCGTTGATATTTGTTCAATTTGCACTGAAGAAAGATAGAATATTTCAAGTCCTGACGAGACATCCATTAAAGGAGTACCGGTATAATAAATTATGAAGCGGGTATTATCAGACTTTAGAAGTTTCTCAAGAGCCACATCATTTCCCCGTAATTCATCACAAGGGTCAAGTGGATATCCGCCAAAAATGCAAGGTTCATTATGAAACATATTTTTTCCTTAAAATCTTTATGTGCCATAATTATTTTATCATGACCAGTAACTAATATTAGTTTATGAAGATTGCTCTTGAATTTTTTTGCGAAAAAGACCATATAAGGCGCGAGAGATTGGCGGACAGTTCACTCGCCAATCCGGCCAGGCCTGGAAGGGAGCAACCGTAACGAGATCGCTGGGTCGTTCAATCTCTCACTTTTCCTGAATAATTCAAAATAAATTCACATCACCTATAGCAATCCTGCGGCACTAATTTTATAGTCGTTCCAAGAGTGATTCATTTGAGCCAAGGACAGGTAATTTAATGCCGGATAATAACGACAAAGACATCCATTACAAAGTATTGGCAAGAAAATACCGCCCCGTTGATTTCGCCGAACTTATTGGCCAAGACGCGATGGTACGCACACTTTCCAATGCCATTGAAACCGGTAGGCTCGCTCATGCGTTTATCCTGACCGGCGTTCGCGGTATCGGTAAAACAACAACAGCACGGATCATCGCAAAAGCCCTTAACTGCATTGGTAAAGACGGTAAAGGAAGCGCAACTATTGAGCCGTGTGGCGTGTGCGAAAATTGCTTGTCAATCAGTGAAAGTCGACATGTTGACGTGATGGAAATGGATGCCGCCAGCCGCACCGGCATTGACGATATCCGTGAAATTATTGACGGCGTAAAATATGCGTCTGTATCGGCGCGCTTTAAAATATACATCATTGACGAAGTACACATGCTTTCACGCAATGCCTTTAACGCCTTGCTTAAAACACTAGAAGAACCACCAGAACATGTGAAATTTATATTCGCGACAACCGAAATTCGTAAAGTACCGGTTACTGTACTTAGCCGCTGCCAACGGTTTGACCTTAGGCGGATTTCAATTGATGAATTGATGAGCCATTATTCAAATATAGCAAAAAAAGAAAACTGCGAAATTGAAGAAGCAGCCCTTGGCATGATCGCCCGCGCAGCCGAAGGATCAGTTCGCGACGGTCTTTCATTACTGGATCAGGCATTTGCCCACGGTGCAGGGCAAGTTAACGAAGAACAGGTTCGTGACATGCTTGGCCTTGCGGACCGAGCACAAATATTTGATCTTTATAAAGATATCCTCAGTGGCAAAACCGCCGATGCGCTGGCAAAATTACATCACCAGTTTCATCACGGTGCTGACCCAGCCGTAATCATTCAAGACATGCTTGAAATTACACATTGGCTGACAAGACTAAAAGTCGTTCCAGAAGCAGGCGATGATCTGGTCACATCAGAAGCAGAACGTAAACAGGGCCTAGAAATGGCAAGCGGGCTTTCGATTCCCGTTCTTACCCGCACATGGCAAATGCTGCTTAAAGGTACGGAAGAAGTACGCATTTCACCAAATCCAATGTCAGCGGCAGAGATGGTTATTGTGCGTCTTACTTATAGTTCAAACCTACCAACGCCGGAAGATTTGATTAAACAAATTAAAAATAATCCCCCTGTGCAAAACCCGGCACAAAGCTCCGCACCATCCCCCTCTTCCGGCAATCCCGGCGGTGCGGGTGGTTCCAACGCAAATATGAGCAGTGGTGGTTCTGGGCAAAACACCCCTCATGCCTTTAGTGTCATTCAGGGTAGCGCTCAATCAGCCGTGCGCATAAGTGACCCTGTTCCCGAACAGGAAGAAGAATATATTTCTTCACCGCGCACTTTTGCAGAACTCGTGAAACTTTTTGAAAAAATGGGCGATCCTGATATCGCTTTTCAGCTTAATGATAATGTCCATCTCGTCAGTTATGATGTTGGTCGCATTGATATCAGACCAAATGACAGGGTACCCAAAAACCTTGCCGGCAGGATGTCTACCGACCTTAAGCAATGGACTGGACAAAACTGGGTCATATCATTATCCCAAGAAATTGGTGAAGACACACTTCACATTAAAGATATTGCTGAACAAGACGCGCTTAGGGAAATGATCATCAATAATGATTTGATCAAATCTGTATTTGCCGCATTTGAAGGGGCAAACCTCGTTGACATTAGAAAACTTAAAGATGAATTTAATTTTTCTTCTGATGACATTGATGTTAATTACTTGATCAGTGCTGATGAATTCGGCCTTGATGATGACGATTAGAATAAGGAACCTGCCATGAAAAATCTCGGCAAAATGATGAAACAAGCCCAGGAAATGCAAGGCAAAATGAGCCAAATGCAAGAAGAGCTGGAAAAATCAGAACATACCGGCACGTCCGGTGGTGGCCTGGTGAATGTCACTTTAAATGGTAAATTCGCCATGCTCTCTTTAAAAATAGATCCCAGTATTTTTAATGGTGATGATGCGGAAATGGTAGAAGACCTGATTGTAGCGGCCTTTAACGATGCCAAGCGCAGGGTTGATGATTTTAATAAAACCGAGATGGCAAAGCTAACCGGCGGAATAGACCTTCCTGAAGGAATGAAATTGCCATTTTAAGGCTATCATAAATGTATAAATCAGCCTCAAATAACAATGAACTTGATCATTTGATCAGTTTACTTAGTAAAATTCCTGGCCTTGGTCCTCGTTCTGCCCGGCGAGCAGCTTTGCAACTTATCAAGAAAAAAGACGTTCTTATGAGACCGCTTGCAAATGCGCTGGCAAGCGTTGCTGAGAATGTTCACCCATGCGTAACCTGCGGTAACCTCGATATTGACAACCCTTGTCATATTTGTGAAAACGGCAAGAGAGACCAAACAATAATCTGCGTTATTGAAGATGTTGCCGATCTTTGGGCACTTGAGAGAGCAGGTTCATTTCGTGGACTTTATCATGTTCTCGGCGGCACATTATCGGCGCTTGATGGTGTTGGTCCAGATGACTTGAATATTAAATCCCTTATGGAGAGAGCTGGAGATTCAAACATTAAAGAGATAATCCTTGCCACCAATGCAACGGTAGACGGACAGACCACCGCTTATTATATAACAGAACAATTGAAAAAATTTGATATTCTCATCTCACGACTTGCCCACGGCGTACCAATAGGCGGCGAACTTGATTATCTTGACGACGGTACATTAACAACGGCGCTTAATTCAAGAAGACCTTTTTAAACATGGCAACACAACCATTAAGATCGAGACTTTTGACGGATAAGTGTTTTGATAAATTAAAGAAAAACTTGTCTTAAATCAATTTTACCACTGCTTTTTCTGCTACATTTAATTTGCAACTGGAACTTACGGCAATTATTTTATATACTATTCGTAAGTTACATACTCTGAAGCCTGTTTGTCTAAATCAACAATGACATGACGGTCAGGCCGTGGAAATTATTCCGCCGGGTTAAAATGGAAACATTTTAGCCTCCCTAATTTGGAAAAGAGACCGAAAATGCTTGTTGATAAATTTAACAGAACCTTCCCCTATCTGCGGCTGTCGATAACTGAGATTTGTAATTTTAGTTGTCAGTACTGCTTGCCCGACGGATATAAAAAAACCGGTAATGAACATTTTTTAAGCCAGGATGAGATTAGACGTCTACTTGATGCTTTCATTGAACTTGGTGTTTGGAAAATAAGGCTAACGGGGGGCGAGCCGACTATACGTAAAGATTTTACCGACATTGCCAAAATGATTGGCGATAGGAAAGAAATAAGCACCCTCGCCTTCACTACAAATGGCTATAAGCTCAAAGACCGCGCTCAAGAATGGCGTGATGCTGGACTTAACGCTATTAACATCAGTAACGACAGTTTTAATGCTAAAAAATTTCATGACATCACTGGTCATAACCGCATGAAAGAAATCCGTGCCGGCATTGATAAAGCCATCGAAGTTGGGTTTGAAAAAGTTAAAATCAATGTTGTGCTCCTCAAGGGGGTTAATGACGATGAGCTTGATCAATATCTTGAATATGTCAAAGATACTCCCGTGAGTGTTAGATATATTGAGCTGATGCAAACTGGC
>JAESUD010000103.1 GCA_016763335.1 Emcibacteraceae bacterium
ACCTTGTCCAGTTTTTGCTGCTTTTATAAACCATTCTTTGGCTACTTCAGAATTTTGCTTAACACCGAACCCGCTTGAATAAGCACGTCCAAGGGCAAATTGAGCTGCAGGATCATTTTTTGCTGCGGCGATGCGGTAGTATTTCAACCCTTCTTTATAATTAAGAAAACCTGCCTTTTTGTTAAAATAAATATTGGCGAGTTGTATTTGTGCATCCGTGAAGCCAAGATCCGCGGATTTTTTAAACCATATGATGGCCTTGGCAACGTCTTTGGTAATTTCGCCATCTGATGTATATTCGCCGGCCATTCTAAAGGCGGCTTCGCTATGACCATTATTGCCTGCTGCGGCGTACCATTTTACCGCCTCGGGGTGTTGATCTCCCTTTTCATGATAATAGGCACCAAGTTTAAACTGGGCTTCTTTATCGCCTGCATTAGCACGGGTTAAGAGTCCTTTTTCATTTGCCGCGCCTTGCTCGGCGGCAAGTTCTTCTGTTGTTTTTGCAATGATACCACCGGCAATTTGGGAGAGTTTTATATTATCATAATTTGCTTTTGCGTAGCCATCATTTATTGAGAACCAATCATCAATACTTTTCTTGCTTATCGCAAGTTGATCGGGTGTGATCAATTCTGCCATTAATCCTGCCCGTTTTTCAGCATCATTATAATTTATTTTAGAGGCAAGATAGTAATAAGTGTGTGCCAGAGGTAGGGATCCTTCTACACCATTGCCGTTTTCATAAAGGTTGGCAATTTCATATTGGGCCATTGCATTGCCCGCATTAGCCGCCTTCATATAATAACGGGCAGCCATCTCCATATCTTGTGGGATACCGATGCCAAATGCATTAATCGTCGCCATGTTTAATTGGGCGTCCACATCGCCTTTCAGTGCTATTGAGGAATATTCCATTTCCAACTTAACCATGGCGCGGTTGTTTTTCGGGTCATCCATGGCCGCTACTGAAGCTAACGCTTTTTTATGGCCTTGGGCGGCTGCTTTTCTAAACCAAACAGCGGCTTTGTCTTGGTCAATAGCAATTCCAAACCCCATTACATAATATCTCGCTATGGTGTTTTGCGCTTCGGCGTGGCCCGCTTCTGCGGCTTTTAAAGTCCACTGCGCGGCTTTTACCTCGTTTTTCGGAATACCAAGGCCATTGGCGTAAAAAAGTCCTATGTTATTTTGCGCCAACATATGGTTTTGTTCTGCAGCCATCAACGAATATTTAGCTGCCAGAGCCATGTCTGGTGGAATGCCTTGACCTTTTCGGTACATATTGCTGGTTAAAAACTGCGCATTCACATGGCCAAGGTCGGCGGCTGCGGATAATGACGCAAGGGCTTTTGTGAAATCTTGTGCCATGCCTTCACCGCGACCATACATTAATCCTAATGTGTATAAAGCTTCGCGGTTATTGGCTTTCGCTTCAATCATAAACTCGGCGTAAGCGGTTTTGAAATCTTTATCTTTATAGGCTTGTTGCGCTTTATCAATATCAGCATGCGCCATATTTGATGTCATGAGAACGGCGGTAATAAGGAGTGCTTTTTTCATCTTGCTACGCTCCACTTTTTTGCTTTTTCTATTGCCGTACTGCGTTGGCTATCCGTTAAGTGAATGCCATTTGCACCCAAAAAAACATCAGCGTCTTTTCCGCCTTTGATTTTATAAATTTCAAACCACATTTGGGCGGTTTCTCTGTCTTTTTTCGTTGCAAGTCCGCGAGAATGCATGATACCAAGTTTCATCGGCGCCATTTTATTATCGTTATAAGCCGCACGGTAGAACCAGATCAGCGCCTGATTATAATCACGTTTTGTGGAGAGACCGTTATAATAGAGGTCTCCTAAAATATATTGTCCATTTTTATTGCCGAGTTTTGCCGCACGTTCGTACCATAATTTGGCTTTTCCAAGGTCTTTTTCAACTCCTTCACCATCGTAAAGGGCTCTGGCAAGTCTAATTTGAGCGCGGGTCATTCCTTCTTTGGATAGTTTTAGATATATTTTATAGGCTTCCTGAGGCATGCCAAAACTTGTTGATAAAATTGCCTTAATCATTTCCGGGTGGCGCTCAGTTTGTTGTGACGAAGCCGGGGAAATATTGAATAAAAATAAACATGTTATTAAAAGTCTGGATAAGTTTTTCATGTGGTTCTCTGACTATAAATCGAAAATTTAATTTAAGGAATTCCACCTTAATTGAAAGTGAACAGAGGGATCAAGAATTTTATTAACAATTGCAAAAATAAAATGTATCACAATCATACGGACGTGGTTTTTTAAATTAATACAGAGACCAAAGGGGGCGGATGCATTCGTTTTTTGAAGAGAAGAGCGACGTTCTTTGTTAAATCAGTTCTTTCAAGGTTTTAATAAATATATCAACTTCATTTTCATCATTATAATAGTGAACGGACGCGCGGATTAGGTTGGGGAGGTTGTTTTTTGTGGCATCGAGTAATGTGCTGTTTGGTTCTGATAGGCTGGTGTTTATGTGGCGTTCACGTAATGCGTTGACAATATCGGTGGCGGCGTGGCCTTTAATTGAAAAGGTGATGATGCCGCATTGATTGTTGCTTATGGTGTGGAGGTTTATTTGGCCAATTTCGGTTAGTTTTTCTCGCAGATAATTTGCCAGTACGTTAATGCGCACTTGAATATTTTCAATGCCGATATTTAGGGCATAATCAATGGCGGTGCCAAGGCCGAGCTTGGAGGCGTAGTTACTTTCCCAGTTTTCAAATCTTTTAGCGTCCGGGCGCAGTTCATACTCAGTTTCGCTTTTACATGTGGCACTTGTTAGGTCAACAATCGGCGGGTGAAGCTGCGGGATCACCGACTTTCTAACATATAAAAACCCGACACCACGAGGACCGCGAAGATATTTTCGGCTGGTGGCAGTTAGCATGTCGCAATTGATGGCGTCGACATCTATCGGCATTTGGCCTACTGATTGGCAGGCGTCGACCAGAAATAATATGTTATGTTTTTTGGCTATTTTGCCAATTTCTGCAACCGCATTGACCAATCCGCTATTGGTCGGGACATGGGTTGCGGAAATAAGCTTCACTTTTTCGTCAATCATGTCTTCAAGAATATCAAGGCGTATGTTTCCGTCTTCGCCGCTTGGGATCACTTCAATAGAAACTCCTTTTTCACGGGCCATATGAAGATAGGCGATATAGTTTGAAACATATTCTGCCTCAACCGTTAAAATGCGGTCGCCCGCTTTAAAATCTATGGCGTAAAAGGCCATTGCCCAACCAACAGTGGCATTTTCAACAATGGCGATTTCTGACGGGTCGGCATTTATAAGTTTTGCAACCGATGCATAGACGGCATCAATTTGGCTCGCCCGATCTGCCATGGCCTCATAACCACCGATGCTTGTTTCCAGTTTTAAGTGGGCGATTTGGGCATCAAGCACTGGGCGCGGCATAAGCGACGCGCCGGCATTGTTAAAGTGAATGACATTTTTTTTGCCCGGCGAATCGGCGTATATTTTTGCTTTATCAAGTGCCATTGTGATCTTTCCACTAAATTTCAGAAAGCAATA
>JAESUD010000104.1 GCA_016763335.1 Emcibacteraceae bacterium
TTCGAGTGAAATCAGGCGCATGTTCTTGCGCATTTACAGTGCTTCCGAACATAATAAAAGGCAACGTTAAGAACTTCAGTAAACTTTTTTGCTTTAAATATTTTTTCATATTTTTTTCCCATATTTTTCTATTTTATATTAATGCATCATTAAAGCGTGAAATAGCAAACGGTAGTTATGACCACTGTCAAAATAATATTACTCTTTCCGTGCCAACGTAACTCATCCAAACGTACAATATTAATGTAGATATTGGTCTCACAGAAAGAAAAAAACACCTATTAATAGTCATGAAATATCCCTATCAAAAAAGTAACTTTTTAATTAATGACGAACGGCTAAAAACTTTATCTTTCCTGCACACACAGTGTACCGCATAACCCCCTCTTTTAGTTGTTGTACATCTGGGCGAATGATATATTCGCCCAGATAAAAGTCACTGCAAGATAAGCAGTATTTTTTATAACCATCATATAAATTATAGTCTTTATTTAAAAGTTAGTCGACAAACGAACATAATAAGATCCGCCTGTAAAACCAAACGGTGATGTAGAATCATATTGGCCAGAGCCCCTTGTTCTACTTGGTGTTCGAATTTCGGTAGGATAAGTATTGAAAATATTATTTGCACCTATTGCCAGACGATAGATTTCATCAAATACATATGCTATTTCAAGATCAGCAATCCATTTCGCGTCTGAGAACAGATCGTTATCAGGATTGCTTCTATGAATAACACTCGTTCCGCCGAACCGTGTCAGCTTTGCATTCACACTAAGATTATTCAGATCCCAATTTAAACCAAGATTAATCTTAGGACTTGGTATTTCGGTTAGCGAGCCTTGACGTGCTCTGTCAAATAATCCGTTAACAAGTGGGATACCTACTAATTCCGATGGTGTTGGTGCAATATTTTGAATTATAGTGTCATTATAATTATAACTCGCTATCCAAGTAAATTGCCCAAAAACATCTAAATCTTGTTTTAATGTTGCAACAATATCAATTCCACGTGTTCTTGTATCAATAGCGTTTGTATAAAATTGCACTGCTTCAAGTGCGGCTGTTGGAATTGTTGATGTAGACGCAATTCTATCATCTAAATTAATTTGGTACGCGTCAACAGTAACCGTGAAATTATCGGTTGGAATTAACACAAAACCTAAGCTAAGGTTCAATGATTTCTCCGGTTTGAGCGGTGTTGCACCAAAAGCAAGCGCTTCTTCCGACGTGGGTGGGAGAGTGTTAATAAGATACAACTCTTGAACAGCTGTTATCGTTCTAAATTGGCTTGTCGTTGCAGAAAAAGCAGATTGGGCGAGACCAGGAGCCCTAAAGCCGGTACTAACAGCACCACGCGCTGATATCCAATCAGTGAACTCATATCGTCCAGCCAATTTGCCGGTGAGAGTTTCCCCTGAAGCATCATCATAGCTTTCAAAACGGGTTGCAGCACTTATATAAGCTCTATCGGTGATATCGTATCCAACTTCACCATAGACGGCAATATTACCCCGTGTTGTATCAGTTTCATTTGATGGGCGAATACCTTGTCCACCTTGCGAGCCAGGTGATGCGTTCCCTACACCGTCAGTGCCCGCAATGTAACTTGCTGTCTCGCCGGCAATCATCGTGTAATTTTCAGAACGGTACAACGCACCAAATGATGTTTGTAATTCTCCGCCTCTAAAATCAAAAGAACGGGTTAAATCTATTTGAGTAACCCACTCCGATGAAATTAATTCACCAATAATAAAGCTGGTAGGGCTTAACCGTCCAAGGCTTGCATTCACAGTATTTGAAACTGATTCATGAGCACTGTCTTTACCAAAATTGAAAGATGCATCATAATCCCATCCTGAGACGTTCCCCCGTATACCAGCAGCAACTTCAAAATCGGTTTCTTCAATTAATACAGCAGGGCGAAATCCAAAAGGGAAAATTTCGGTAATGTTATTTGGATCATTTGGCTCTCGGTAGCTGAAGTTTAAATGAGATGCTCGGTCCGTAAAGGTACCGAACATATATAATTCAGTGCCTTCAATTTCATATCCTGCATTAGCACTTAAAGATAATGTTTCTTGTGGAAATCTACCATAATTTGTTGTTACGAGACGGTCTATAGTACCTTCCCTTGGATCAAGCCCACCACCTGGAAGATCAGGAAATAATCTTACACTAGGATCAAGCCGTACGGCTCTGTTTGAATCTTCCTGATGTTTATAAACAGTAGATAAATTAAGAAAACCATTTTGACCCAATGAAAAACCTAAGTTACCAGTAAACATATATCTCTGGCCATCGCCATTATCAAAATTCTCAGAATAGGTTGTAGAAGCACTGCCGCCTTCATCACTATCTTTTAATATAATATTGATTACGCCTGCAATAGCATCGGACCCATATTGAGCAGCAGCACCATCGCGCAGCACTTCTACAGTTTTGATCGCGGATAAGGGAATCATATCTAAATCAACAGGAGCAGACCCATTATATAATGATGACACTGCCATAATTAATGATGACTTATGCCGTCTTTTGCCATTAACTAAAATTAATGTATGGTCTGGGTTTAAACCTCTCAATGCACCCGTCGCAATGATAGAAGCCGTGCCACCACCAGCACGCGTTGGTGCATTATATGAAGGCGTTAAGAAATTCAATGCATCAATAAGACCATCATTTGCTCTTCTCTCTAAGTCATCAGCTGAGAATACATCAGCAGGTACAGCGCTTTTCAGTACTGATCGTGGTTTGCCTCTTGTGCCAATAGTAATAACCGTATCGATTTCACTTTCATCTGCTTTATTCACATTCGTATCTTGGCTTTGTGCAATTCCACTTCCTAATAAAAATGCTAACACTGAAGTTATCATATTCCTTTTAACGTTCACTTCTTCTCTCCCATTAATGTTTTGATCATTAGGCTCCATAGTATTCTGCAATGAGAAAATACTAAGAAACCCATTATCAAAACCACTTTTTAATCCTGTCCCTTCAAGCATTTGCTCTAAAGCATCAGAAAGAGTGAAGCTGCCTCGCACAGACTTTGCAGTCTTATTTTCGGCGAGATCGTATGAGAAAAGAAATTGCGCACCAGTCTGTTTTGCCAAATCATTCAATGAGTCAGCAACTGATTGTGATGGAAGGTTAATCACATATTGTTTGGTTGTGATTTCTGCATTATTATCTGCTTTAGCTATGTTTATAGGCAACCACAGAGACAGGAGACAAACAAACGCTAAAGCCTGTAGTGTCTTAAATAAAGCAGATTTCAAATATATAACCCAACCGTCCTCCCGACCAACAAAATATACCTGTTGGTATTTTATTTCTTTTTCCATAGATACGATCCATGGCAACACCATTTTAAGTGGTCTTGTATGAACTATAACTTTTGGGAATGAGAAACCCGCCACTCTTGGGGTGATTTTTTTAAATAAAATAATTGCCATTAAAATATCCATACCTTTTGTCGAGGTCGAAACACACTGGGAAATATGAGTTTTTTATTTTTAAAAAGATCGTAGAATTGAATATTATAATTTATTTTTCATACTTAAATGAACGGTATGATCATCTACGGAATGGACTTTAATATTAAAATTGGTTTCCAAAACTCTCAATAATGCTTCAGTTTCGCCGACCTTAAACTGTCCGCCTATTCTTATTTCGGAAATAGCGGGATCATCTATCTCTATATTAATCTCAGTGTATCGATTAATTTCCCGAACGACCTCAAACAAAGATTCTCCTTCGAAAAGCAGCAGCCCTTTACGCCAAGCAAGCTGCTGTACTAAATTATGTTCTTCAAGTACTTCAATAATTTCTTCCATATTGGTTATTTCGCTGGGTTCAAATTCAACAGATTGTCCTGCTTCAAGAAAACCTAAAGTATGTGAATAAACAACTTTTTCGAGTGGTAAGGAAACATATGTACCCTCACTATTTAAAGAAGTAATAGTGGTAAGGTCAGTGCTTTTACTTTGTCTTGGAACTAACGAAATTGCTGATAAGGACACCTTTCCTTCGGTTACGGTGACTTTTATTGTTTGGTTATTCAACCTTACGGCAAACGCTGTTCCAATAGCATTGATTTTTCCTCCGCCCGCAATTACTTCGAAAGGACGGTTGGGGTCTTTGCTAACCTCAAAATGTGCTTCCCCTTGCAACAATGTCACTGATCTTTTGTTTTCGGAATAATCCACTTGAATATTGCTATTGGTGTTGAGTTCAATAATTGAGCCATCGGCCAGGGTAATTGTATTCTGTTCGCCAACTCGGGTTTCATATAATCCATTTTCAGCAATGCTTGATTGGGGGAAATTGTTAAATATAGTTTTCCCAAAAACAATCCCTACTAAAAGAACGGTTGCTATTACAGTCGCACTTTTCCAGTTTCGCCACCACTTATTCGGATAAACATTGGTCCAAAAATTAAAACCATATCCATTTTTTGACTTATAATGTTTAGAATCAGAAAGCTCTGTAAGAATATTGGCATTATCCCAATGCCTAGCAAGCCTTAGTAACTGTTTTCTATGGACCGAACTACGATTTATCCACTCTCGCAAGGAATTAAGTTGCTTTTTAGTTGGCGCATCATCGCCATCTAACCGCACCAGCCATTCAGAAGCCTCTGTCTCAATTTCTTCTTGAGTCGAAAATTTGTGAATGTTACTCATTTCAATTCCGCCTCCGAGATTTTGACAACATCACCTCCACCCTCACATGCCTCTAGTTCATCAACATATTTGGCACTTAAACGAACGCCCTTCGCCATATGTTTTTCCACAGTACTCACAGCTATCCCCAAACTTTCTGAAATTTCCTTATACGTCATACCATGCACCTTGCGCATTAGAAAAACGCGACGGCATTGCTCTGGTAATTTTGCCACAGCTTGATAATGTATATCCAATGACTGCCTCGCTATTGCCTCATCTTCTGCAGTGCCACCTTCCCAGATGACAGCTGAGTTATCAATATCCTCTATATAATCTATTATTTGACTGGATTTTTTTGTTAACTCAGTAATCGCCACATTGTGCGCGATCCGAAAGAGAAACGATTTTGGGTGGTCGATTTTACGTTTTTGTTCAGTTCTATATGCCCTCAAGAAGGCTTCCTGTGCAACGTCATCAATGTCATGGCTGCGCCTTACGAAACGCGAAATATATCCACGAAGTGCTGATTGATGAAGCAAGAAAGAACTTAAGATGGACGGAGATTTTTCCACCCTTTTATCGACTTTCAAACGATCTTTAGAGCCTCTTTCTGATTGTTTCACCTTTTTATTCACAGTTATAGCCTCCAACGGTAAAATCTTAACATATAACACATATAAGAGCGAATTTAAGGCCCTTTAATCCTTTAATAGTCAGCTTTCTGTGACGCAGAGAGACAACAAAAACCATTTTGTTAATAGAACCTCGTTTCGCCATTGGCAAGACTTTTGAATTATTTCTAATTCCAAGTCCTCAAACCTAAGCCTATATAAAATATTAATAACAAGTCGAGCTCATCATGATTGTAGCCTCTTGAAATTATGATTTTCTTCAAGGGTTACGGCCTAATTCCAATGTCTTCTTTGGGGGATAACCTCAAGTGGTCAACGCAATAGTGCTGATTTATTTGACTAAAATTTACCTACTAAAATTCATTTTGTTGCCCTAGGCAAAAATAACGAATTCTATAAAAATAAAAAATTATTCTAACTGCATAATATATAAGAGAGAA